>JAUVBI010000022.1 GCA_030591305.1 Pseudomonadota bacterium | reverse complement strand
TTGTACTTCGATTGGTTGATTGAAACGTTCGATCTGGACCCGGACAGCCCTTATTAGCAGCCATTTTATGATAGGTAAATACGGCTATCACTATCCAGATTACAGTTCGTAAGCTCATGGCCACAACCGTACGCACTTCATACAGCCCTTCATTAAATATGTGTAGGCCAAAAAATATAAATACGATAAGTGTCGTCACGGCAATAAAAATGGATAGCCATATAGCCCAGTGTTTTTGTATAAATAAGCCAATTCCCACCAAAATATAAGCAAATCCAGCAATAAAATTAAACCAGAGTACGAAGGGTACGTAGTTACCGGCATTTTCCCGGGCGATGCCATCAAGGAACAGCACCGAGCCCCCGGACTTAATAGTCAGTAAGCCAAACAGCGTTGCCACGATTGTAACAACCCAAATTCCAATTGATCGATCTACTTTTACTGAAACCATAATAAATTACCTTAGTTATCATCCCCTGATGACTATTCAGCAAGTGGAAGCTGGCTGGGAACAGAGTGAGGAATTGTGTGCCGCATGTCCAGTGACGCAGTGTCGGTTAATGCGTGCAGAAAACTCATCAGTGCTGCAAATTGATGTTTGTTCAGGTGAACACTTCTCAGCTCATTGCGTTCTGCTATTTGTTCTACACGCCATTGATCATTCATGACAAGCAAGTCTTGCTCATCCAGATAATCACGGGAGGGTAGAGAGAGCTGTTCGGCGTTATAGCTAAGAAGGTTCTCTACTGGTGACAGTTGATGCCGTACTATCGCCTCAAGTGAGTCATAGGCACCTGCGTGACCGTAGGGAGCAGTAAGCGCCACATTGCGCAGAGAGGGCGTACGAAATTTGAAACGATCTTCGATATCCCCTGTGACGGCTTCTCGGCCAAAATCTTCACGCCCATCATCATAGTCTTCTGAATTATCGCCTTTACCGGGGCCAATTTGTGGCATTGCAGTTGCGTGGAATGATTGATCGCTCTGGAATACACCACTGTGACACTGTGCGCACCCGGCTTTGCCGTAAAATAGCCTGGCACCCCATTTTTCCTGGTTGCTGATGGCCTGATGGTTGCCGCGCAAAAATTGATCAAAACGGCTGTTGTCAGCACGCCAGGCACTCGCTTCAAAGGAGGCAATGGCATTGGCTGCATCGCTGAACTGAATATCCTCGGCAGAATAAATATGTCGCGGGAAAGCTTCCTGGAACAAGCTGACATAGTCGGGAATATTTCGTAAACGTTGGGCTAGAAGTTCCCATACTCCACCGGGCCCACCGAGATGGTCACTTGCGGCGGCATCGGCAACCTGGTTTTCCCCAGGCTGACCTGCCATTTCGGCGCCTGAGGTAACGGGGAACATGGCTTGAACGGCGAGTGAGTTGCTCAAACCTGTCGGTAATTGATCGCCTGCAGGGGAGTCATAACCAGACGGAAGCCGGTTATCCGGGAAAACACGCCCATCATGAAACATGATCTCAAACTCTTTGGCACCAAGATTAAATACAGGGGGTGCATTGCGCGCCACGCGCTCATGGATGCTATCCTGGCCGCTACCCGTATCGCGTGTTAGCCCCAGTCCTACTCCACCTTCTCCTACGGGTAATGCCAGGCCGTCTCCCGTGCCGGTCAGGGGGTGGTGGCAGGTGGCACAGGAAATATTTTTGTTGCCGCTTAAAATCTTGTCATAGAATAAAAGTTTACCAAGTTCGATTTCAGCTGCAGAGGCTACCGGGTAATAGTCACTGTCGGATGCCGGGGCGGGCAGATGATGAGCCCCCTGCACTACGGTCGAAATCAAAAAAGTGCTTAAACCCAGTGATGCGAGTGATAATTTTTTGTTCATAATAGCCTTGTGATTCCTGAAATAAATAAGCAGGTGCTGTGAGGTCTAGCGCCTTCCTCCACCATGTTTTCCACCACCACCACCACCACCACCACCTTGTCCGCCACCGCTGCCTTTACCTCGCCCCTC
The DNA here is from genome assembly GCA_030591305.1 of Pseudomonadota bacterium. The sequence continues at coordinate 18,842 of JAUVBI010000022.1, read as the reverse complement.
GCCGTTGCGCGATTCATAGCCCTGACCATAACCACCCTCGCCCGAGCTATCTCTCTGTCTCTTTTGAGTCCTGGTGGCATCAGTACCTTCCGCGTGCAATTGTTTTTGACTCTGGGCCTTAACACGCTCTTGCGTTCTGGTTTCTACCGGGTCGGCAGCCAGGGTCCACTGTGTACATAGCGCAAGTGAAGTTCCTATAATCAAAGCATTTACAATTTTCATGACATTCTCCTGTTTGTATCCCAAGATACTTTTAGGTAACTCAAGTACATCGCGAGCAACATGCGACCTACACCCACAGCTTACAAAAAAAGTGTTTCCAGGTGATGTCAGAATGGCACTACATTGTTACAAAATATTTCAATGTATCTTCTCGCTTGTCTGTCGTTCCCTCCTTCTGCTAGGCTTGGTAGCATGAATGTCGAGAGTGCAAAAATACTTGTTGTAGATGACGATGCCGCCATTGGCGAATTACTGGAGCAGTACCTGGGGGGCGAGGGCTTTGCCGTTGCCAGCGTGCTTGATGGCCAGTCTATGGATCGATTCCTCGTGGATCAGACGGTGGACCTTATTATTCTCGATATTATGTTGCCAGGTGAAGACGGCCTCAGTATTGCGCGGCGTTTACGAAAAGATCACGACACACCCATTTTAATGTTGTCGGCGCGGGGTGACGAGGTTGATCGCATAGTCGGGCTGGAAGTTGGGGCTGATGACTATCTTCCCAAACCGTTTAATCCCCGAGAATTATTGGCGCGTGTGAGGGCGATACTGAGACGAAATCATCTTGCACAGGAGAAGAGTTCGACGAAGACCGTTTGCATTTTTGGGGATTTTAACCTCGACTTGAAAAGCCAACTGTTGAGCCGCAATGGGACTAATGTTTCCCTGACCAGCGGTGAATACGATTTACTGAGAGTACTTAATGAACACCCCAATCGTGTCTTGAGTCGAGATACACTTATTGACCTGCTGTCCGGCCATGATCACTCACCCTATGACCGCAGTATTGATGTACGTATAACGCGGCTGCGGCAGAAGATTGAAAAAGATCACAAGTCCCCGATCTATATTCAAACCGTTTGGGGCGAAGGCTATCGCTTTTCTCCAAATTAAAACGTATTGAGTCATGCGGCAGCCCACTACCCTTTTTGCCAGAACCTATGCAACACTGACTATTACACTGTTGCTATTTTTGCTGCTGTCCGCTGTCAGCCTCGCCTATTTTGTACTGGTTCCTGTTTCAAAACGCGCGGCGAATGATTTCGCTTCTTTAATCGTATTATCCACCCAGACCTGGGTAGAACTGCCTCCCAGTACCAGACCGGACTTCGAGCGAGAGTTGCATGAAAAATATGAGCTGACAATCACTCATGCAACAGGGCCGCCGAGGCTCACTTCCCGCTATTTGCCCTACGTTCAGTTTCTTGAGGGTGCGCTGTTAAGGCTCTCTGGAAAGGCGATTCAGGTAATGTCCTGGGAAGAGGGTGGTGACAGTGGGTTTTTTGTCGATGTCGAAATAGCGAGCCGGGTTCTCAGGGTCAGCTTTCCAGCGGACCGCATGGGTGCCAGGCCGCCAACCGCAATACTATATATACTGGTCTTGGGCACAGTTCTTGTTCTATTGAGCTCCATCTATCTGGTTCGTCGCATCACCGTGCCTATTACGAGGTTGTCCGATGCGACTTCGCGTGTCGGCAGGGGTGTGGCACCGGTGCTGCTAACCGAAACAGGGCCAAGAGAAATACAGGCACTGATCCAGCATTTCAATAAAATGTCCACTGAGATTGCAGCATTACTGTTGGGGAGAACTACCCTGTTTGCCGGGATTTCACATGACTTGCGAACGCCGATAACGCGTATTCAATTGGCCCTGGAGTTGTTGTCAAAAAAATCTGACGCACAGCTTGTCGCCAGAATTCGACAAGACCTGCACGAGATGAACCAGCTTATCAGCGACACAATGGACCTCTCTCGTGGGCTATCGCCACAGGAACACGAAAAGATCAATCTGTTTGAATTTGTTTCCTCTGTTGTAGATTCATGGCCTGGAAGAGAGGGCGAACTGCTATTTTCATCTGAGGGTAGTTGCTATTGCACGGTGGATACTCTTGCCTTACGGCGGGTGCTGACAAATTTAATCGACAATGCGCTTCGCTACGGTGAGGGCTCAGCCGTAGAACTCCGTTGTAGCCACACTGACATGGAGGTATGCATAGAAATCCTGGATCGGGGTGCCGGTATACCTGATGGGGAGGCTCATGCAGTGTTTCAGCCTTTTTACAGGCTGGAACAATCACGCAACCGCACTACGGGTGGCAGCGGCCTGGGGCTGGCAATCGTTCAACACCTCTGTGACAGTAACGGATGGCGTGTGCAGCTAATGTCGCGTTCAGGGGGAGGGACAAGAGTTCGGTTTATTCTTCCCGTTAAAGATCACTCTGGCTAGTTTGTTTGCGAGATGCAGCTCAAATAATCTCAGCCAACCTCTGTTGCACCGATGCCAGTTTCACACAAACCACAAACACATCCACGCAAGCCTGAACATCCTCCAAACAAGGAAAACTGGGCGCCAGGCGAATATTACTATCTTGCGGGTCTTTGCCGTAGGGGTAGGTCGCTCCAGCCGGCGTCAACTTAACGCCAATATCATCCGCCAACTGTACAATTTTTTTTGCCAGGCCGGGGCGAGCGTCGAAGGAGATAAAGTAACCTCCTTCGGGTCGGGCCCAGCTGCCTAGCCCGGTTCCTGCAAGTTCAGATTCAAGCGTTTTCAACACGCTGTCAAAACGTGGCTGCAGGATGTCGGCGTGCCTTGCCATGTGGGAGGAAACAGTTTCTAGATTCTGAAGAAAGCATACATGGCGCAATTGATTGACCTTGTCCGGCCCGATAGTCTGGAACGCCAGATGCGTTTTCAGTGCGCTGAGGTTTCGCTCGCTACTGCTCAAAAATGCCACACCGGAGCCGGCAAAGGTTATTTTGGAGGTGGAGCCAAACTGAAAAACGCTGTCAGCTGTGCCAAGTTCTGCACACAGCTCACTGATGGGGGTGAGCACGGGGGCTGTTTCAGTTAGCGTGTGCACCGTATAGGCGTTATCCCACATTACCAGGAAATTATCACCCGCCAGTTTTCCCAGTGCGGCGATACGCTTGACGGTATCAATGCTGTAAACACAGCCGGTGGGATTGGAAAATCGGGGCACGCACCACATGCCCTTGATGGCGTCATCTTCGCGTACCCGTTCCTCAACTACGTCCATATCCGGGCCAGTGTCCAGCATGGGTATGGTGATCATCTCGATGCCCAGGTGTTCACAGATGGCAAAGTGGCGATCGTAACCGGGGGAGGGACATAAGAATTTTACGTTGTCGCTGTCACCCCAGGCGCTCTGGCTGCCTTTCAGCCCCTCGGACATGGCAAAATCGAGGGTGTGGTACATCAGCGTGAGACTGCTGTTGCCGCCGATCAGGGTTTGTTCGGGGCTGGTGCCCAGCAGTGAACTAAAAAGCTGCTTGGCCTCGGGCAGGCCGTCAATGCCGCCGTAGTTGCGCACGTCAGATCCATTGGATGCAGTGTAATTCCCGTCTAAAATGCCGTCCAGGGCATCGGACAGGTCCAGTTGCTCTCTGCCTGGTTTACCGCGAGTGAGATCCAGCTTGAGGCCTAATTCTCCCAGTTGGCTATACTTTTTTTGCAGAGCCGCTAACTCTGTCTGGAGTTCGCTGCTTGAAGCTTGTTCGATGTTCACGGCGTGCACCTCACGTACCATTGAAAATAGAGTTTTTGCACCCATATACAAGTGATGAGAGTGTAGGTATGCAGACGAATATTATACAAGGTATTGGCAGCTGATGAATGACAAGGATCAAAGCATGGACGTAGACGTTGAACCTCTCCAGGAGGATCAACCCCCTGCGGTGGCTGATGATGTACTGCCGGATACCCTCTACTTGATGCCTATTCCAAGCCGGCCTTTTTTTCCGGGACAGATTCAACCGGTTGCGATAAATCCCCGGGAGTGGGGCAGTACTATTGAGGCAGTGGCAAAAGATGGCCACAAGCTGATCGGCTTAAGCTATGTTGATAATGCCAGCCCGGAGGGTGTGGACCCCCGCCAGTTTCCCGAAATCGGCTGTGTGGTAAGGCTGCACAAACCCCCCGCAGGGGATGAATCAGGGGTCCAGTTTTTGGCCCAGGGTGTCAAGCGATTTCGCATTGTGCGCTGGCTTAATGACACTCCCCCCTATCTGGTGCAAGTGGAATATCCCCGCAGCCAGGGTGATCGCGACAGTGACGAAATCAAGGCCTACGCCATGGCCCTTATCAAGGAAATAAAGGAGCTGTTGCCACTGAATCCCCTGTATAGCGAAGAGCTGAAGCAGTACATGTCAAACTTCAGCCCCAATCAACCCAGTCAACTAGCAGACTTTTCGGCCGCGCTAACCACGGCCAAGGGAGACCAATTACAGGAAATACTCGATACGTTGCCACTGCTTTCCAGAATGGAGAAAGTACTAGCCCTGTTGCGTAAGGAGCGGGAGGTCGCCGAGCTGCAAAATCAAATTAGCAGCCAGGTGAATGAAAAAGTATCGGATCAGCAGCGGGAGTTTTTCCTGCGGGAGCAGCTGAAGATCATTCAGAAAGAACTGGGCCTGTCCAAGGACGACCGAACGTCCGACGGTGAAATGTTTGAGGCCAGAATTGCCAATTTAACACTGCCCGAGGCCGTTGCTAAACGTATAGAGGATGAATTACATAAATTGTCCGTTCTGGAGACGGGCTCACCGGAATACGGTGTGACGCGAAACTACCTGGATTGGGCTACATCGGTACCCTGGGGTGTGACATCGGAAGATAACCTCAATCTAAATAATGCCAGGGTCGTACTGGATAAGCACCACGATGGTTTGGATGATGTAAAGGACCGCATCCTGGAGTTTTTGGCGGTGGGTTCATTCAAAGGCGAGATTTCAGGTTCTATCTTATTGTTGGTGGGGCCCCCAGGCACGGGAAAAACCAGCATTGGACGCTCTGTTGCCGATGCTCTGGGTCGCAAGTTCTACCGTTTCAGCCTGGGGGGGATGCGTGATGAGGCCGAGATAAAAGGTCATAGGCGAACCTATATAGGTGCCATGCCGGGCAAGTTTGTGCAGGCATTGAAGGAAGTGCAGGTCTCCAATCCGGTCATTATGTTGGATGAAATAGACAAAGTAGGCGCTTCCTTCCGGGGTGATCCGGCAGCGGCATTACTGGAAGTTCTCGACCCTGAGCAGAACAACGAGTTTCTGGATCACTACCTGGACCTGCGGGTGGATTTGTCCAAGGTGCTGTTTATTTGCACGGCCAATCAACTCGATACAATTCCCGCACCCCTGTTGGACAGAATGGAAACCCTGCGTCTGTCTGGGTATATAGCGGAAGAAAAGCTCTCCATCGCAAAGAATCACCTGTGGCCCAAACAATTGGACCGTCACGGCTTGAAGGACGGGCAGTTAAAGATAAATGATGCAGGCTTAAAATATGTCATCGATTCCTACTGCCGGGAGGCCGGGGTGCGAACCCTTGAAAAAGAGCTGGCCCGGATTATGCGGAAATCCATTGTGAAGCTGCTGCACGGTGATGTGAAAAAACTGCGTGTCGGCAAAAAAGATATCGATGCTATTCTTGGCAAACCGCCGTTTCAACCGGACAAGCCCGTGCGTGGCGTTGGTGTTACCACCGGCCTGGCCTGGACTGCCATGGGTGGTGTTACGCTCACCTTTGAGTCCTCCCAGGTGCACACCTTGAATCGCGGCTTTAAACTCACCGGCCAGTTGGGTGATGTGATGAAGGAGTCAGCGGAGATTGCCTACAGTTATATTGTGTCGCACTTGAAAAGCTATGAGTGTGACCCCGATTTTTTCGATATGTCCATGGTGCATTTGCACGTACCCGCCGGGGCCACGCCCAAGGATGGACCCAGTGCGGGTGTGACCATTGCGACCGCCCTGGTATCACTGGCCAGGAAGGAGCGTATCAAGCGCAATCTGGCAATGACGGGTGAGCTTACCCTGACCGGGCAGGTGCTTGCGGTGGGCGGTATACGCGAAAAAGTTATTGCAGCCCGCCGCAGCAAGATAATGGAATTGATACTGCCCCACGCTAACCGCAGGGACTTTGAGGAACTGCCCGACTACCTGCGCGAGGGCATTAATGTGCACTTCGCGCGTAATTATCGAGAGGTGTTCGACTATGTGTTTCATGAACACAGGCGGGAGAAGTCATTGCACTAGCGGCGTTTATGCCTCTCTCCGCGGCGGCTGTTGCGGTCGGCCATAAAGCGTCCCAGTTGCGCCTGTTGCTCTTCTGTCAGTATGTTGTTGATCTTAGAAAAACTGTAGGCTCTGGCATAGGCCAGGTTCCCACTGATTACGCCAATCTTGTCGGCAGTTTCTCTCGCACTATCACTGTCGAACTCCCCTGTATGAGAGGCCAGTTGTTCGCGCAGACTCTTTAATTGCTCTCGCTTGTCTTGTACGTTTTCTTTCTCTGATATGAGCAAAGCGGTAATCTGAGCCTGTTGGTCATCAGAGAGATCCAGTCGGTCCGCCATTTGTTTGGCCATTTGTGCTGGCTCATGCCCGAAGGGAGGTCCGGATTGGCCCATGGGAGCCCCTGCATATGTCATTGATGCCAGCAGACATGCAGTGGCTACAGCAGCAGATTTTGACAGAAAATTGTTCATGATGTTTACTCCAGAGGTTTGCCTGATAACGGGTGAAAGTTCAGTTGTTTTCAGAGAATAAGTGTAGGCGCCGCCGGGATTTTTGTATTTACTGTTTATGTAAAGATTTGTTAGGAAATGCTATAGAGGGTTATTGTCGGGTGACTTTTTACGCAGGCTTCGCCACACTACTTACTCTATTGTCGAGTGCAGGCACTTAAATGGATACGCGTATCCTGATCGTTGACGATGACACAGAGCTATGTTCCTTGCTGGGTGATTTTTTAAGCCTAGATGGGTTTAGCGTTCACTGCGTGCACGATGGGAAGGAGGCGGTGGATCATTGTCGGGCACTGCATGCCGATGAGGGTCGGGATCAATACAGGGCTATCGTTCTGGATATTATGTTGCCGGGAATGCAAGGCCTGGATGTATTACGCAGGCTGCGGGAGTTTACCAGCACGCCTGTCATCATGCTCACCGCAAGGGGTGAAGATACCGACCGGATTCTCGGTCTGGAGTTGGGGGCCGATGACTACCTGCCTAAACCCTGCAACCCGCGGGAGCTGAGTGCTCGCCTGCGTGCGATACTGCGTCGCGTAGACCCGGACAAAAAGGAGGCCGCCACGCCAGCCGTTATCACCGTGGGAGCGACTCGAATAGATACGACAAACCGACGTGCCAGCTATAACGGCAACGACCTGAATGTCACCAGTTCAGAATTCAATATTCTTAAGATACTGTTGAGCTGTGCCGGAGATGTCGTGGACAAGGGTTCGTTGAACCAAAGAGCATTGGGTCGCGCCCTGTCGGCCTATGATCGCAGTATTGACGTACATATCAGCAAACTGCGTAAAAAACTGTCTCTCCAGGGTGGAGAGGAGTTGATCTTAAGTGTGCGGGGGGTGGGTTATCAATTTGTCGGCAGCCCGGAAGGAGTGGTTAGTGACACTCAGGGGTAATCTTTTTGTAAAAGTTTTTGTCGGATTCTGGTTGGTCACCATTATTATCCTGGGCAGCTGGTTGCTCGCGGCACGCTATTTTGAATCGCACCCCGATCGCTCGTCACTGGCTGGGCCCGCTGGGCCGCCAAAACAGTTTATGTTGCGCCTGTTTTACGAGTTGCAAAATGTGCCTGACGGGGAGTTGCCAGCACTTCTGGAGAAAACAAAACAACAACACAGTATAGAGGTTTTGTTACTTAGGCCCGATGGCAGCGAACTGTATGACAGGGAGTTGCTGCCCGGGGTACTGCGTATCGCTGAGAAGCTGAGTCACGGGCGGCGACGAGCATCGATTGAAACCCCACGGGGGGTGATATTTGGCCACAGTCTGTATCGTGAGACACAGGGTCGCCTTCGGGCCGTTGTGGTATTCGAGGCCAGGAAGCGGCCGTTGCTGGCCTTGTTAAACCAGAGTATGGGTTTGCGCCTTTTTCTGGCTATTCTACTCAGCGGGCTTATCTGCTATGTGCTGTCCCGGGCATTGACCAATCGTATAAAAGCGCTACAACACGCCGCAAGTCAGTTGGCCAGTGGCAAGCTGGATACTCGCATTAAAGTGTGTGAGAGCGGCGGTGATGAAACCGATCAGCTGGCCCGTGATTTTAATTCAATGGCGGTGCAACTGGATGATAAAATTCAATCGCAGAAACGCCTGCTTAGAGATGTTTCTCATGAACTTCGGTCACCGCTTGCGCGACTGCGTATTGCCCTGGCCCTGGTAGAGAAAGATCCCGACAACGGCTCACAACATATGCAGCGTATTACCTTGGAGAGCGAGCGTCTGGAGATTTTAATTGCTCAGTTACTCTCCAGTCAGAATGAAGACTTTTCTGCAGACGTCTACATAGACCTGGTGTCACTGCTTGTCGAACTATGTGCCGATGCCACTTTCGAAGGGAAGAACCAAGGCAAGCATGTGAGGTTTTCTACCAAATTGCAGCAGGCGGTGATCCCCAGCCACGCTGACCTCCTGAAGCGGTGCTTTGAAAATATCCTCCGTAATGCACTCAAGTATACGCATGAAAATACAACTGTTGAGGCTAGCCTGGAGCAGCGAGGTGAGTCTTATATCATTTGCATAGAAGACCAGGGCCCCGGTGTAGAGGAGTCTGCACTGGATCATATCTTTGAAGAGTTTTATCGAGCGGATGATGCGCGGTTGCGAAAAACAGGGGGCTACGGCCTGGGCCTCTCGATTGCCCGGCGAGCAATTTTACAGCACAAGGGCAATATTTGTGCTGTAAATACGGCTAGGGGATTATTGATTACTGTTACCTTTCCCGTTTACCCGGAGTAACCCTACTGCCGATGACTTCCATTATCGCCTGGGTCAAAGCTTATCTCCAGTTCAACCAGGCCATCGTGGAGCCTGTCTACAACATTATCGGAAATTACATCATTTATATTTGATAAATATAACAGTTTGTAGCACTCTGCACGATCTGAATTTTTTTGCACGTTTGCAAAGGGGGGAGAATGTAATGTCTGGTTTCGATAAAGTGGTAGATAGTTACGAAGATGCGATGGCGGGTCTGGAGGACGGTATGATGGTTATTGCCGGCGGCTTTGGCCTGTGTGGCATCCCCGAAAACCTCATTAAGGAAATCAAACGCAAGGGCACGAAGGAATTGACGGTTGCCTCAAATAACTGCGGCACGGACGAACACGGTTTGGGAATTCTTTTGGTCGACAAACAGATTAAAAAAATGATTGCCTCCTACGTGGGAGAAAACGCGCTGTTCGAAACGCAGATGATGTCTGGTGAACTGGAGGTTGAACTTACGCCCCAGGGCACCCTGGCCGAGAAAATGCGCGCAGGCGGTGCGGGCATTCCCGCTTTTTATACGGCCACGGGATATGGAACTCCGGTAGGGGAGGGTAAGGAAGTCAAGGAGTTCAACGGCCGACCTTATATTCTGGAAGAGGCTCTGCAGGGTGATTTTTCCATCGCCAAGGCCTGGAAGGCCGATCGAAACGGTAATCTGGTTTTCCGTATGACCGCCAGAAACTTTAATCCCATGGCGGTGACAGCGGGAAAAATTGCTGTGGTCGAGGTTGAAGAAATCGTAGAGGTGGGAGAGCTCGATCCCGATGAGATTCATCTGCCAGGTATTTACGTCGATCGCCTGATTCAGGGCAGTTTTGAAAAAGTAATTGAACAGCGCACTGTTCGCAGCGCATAGGGAGACTGACCATGGCTTTAACGAGAGATCAATTGGCCCAGCGTGTTGCCCAGGAATTTAAAGATGGCTACTACGTGAATCTGGGTATCGGTATCCCCACGCTGGCAGCTAACTTTATTCCCGATGATATGGATGTGATATTGCAGTCCGAGAATGGTCTGTTGGGTATGGGCCCGTTTCCATTGGATGAGGAAGTGGACGCCGATTTAATTAATGCGGGAAAACAAACGGTAACCATGGTGCCCGGTTCAGCCATATTTTCCTCTGCGGAATCCTTCGCGATGATTCGTGGGGGCCATGTAGACCTGACAGTATTGGGTGCATTCGAAGTGGACTGTCAGGGCAATATTGCCTCCTACATGATTCCAGGGAAACTGATAAAAGGAATGGGCGGTGCCATGGATTTAGTGGCGGGAGCCGATAATATTATTGTGACGATGACACATGCGTCCAAACACGGGGCTTCCAAGCTATTGGCCGAATGCACTCTGCCGCTTACCGGCAAGGCTTGTATCAAGCGTGTACTGACAGACCTGGCGTTAATGGATATTGAGGGCGGGAAGTTTATATTGCGTGAGCGTGCGCCCGGGGTCAGCGTGGAAGAAATTATTGCGTTGACTGCAGGTGAGCTTGTCGTGCCCGATAAGGTACCCGAGATGAGTTTGTAATGGAGTAAGTCTCGACGGAGCTAAGCCGGTACCCGTGCGGTAATAATCGCACGCCGTGGTGCCGGGTGACCCTCTATCGATTTACTGGAATCATCGGGGTCCAGAAAATCACTCAAAGAGTGAAAGCGCATCCAGTCCGTACTGCGTTGCTCATCCGTGGCAGTAACTGATACGTCAATTAGCTCCATATTTACAAACCCCATTTTGCCCAGCCAGCCAATCAAGGTGTCGCAGCTGGGTAAAAACCAGACGTTGCCCATCCGTGCATAGCGCTCTTCTGGCACCAGGGTGTCACCTAATTTGCCCTCTATTACCAGTGTTTCAAGCACCAGCTGTCCCCCGGGGCGAAGACAGTCCCTCAGGTCTTGCAGGTGATCCATGGGCGAACGGCGATGATATAAAATGCCCATGGAAAAAACCGTATCGAAGGCTTGTAATTTGTTGGGGACATCCTGTATGCCCACGGGCAATACCCAGATATTGTCCTGCTGCAGATAATTCTGCAAGGCACTGAACTGCATAACAAACAGGGGGGTGGGATCTATACCAATGACCTCGGCCGCACCGTCTCCCAGCATGCGCCAACAGTGATAGCCGCTACCACAACCCACATCCAGTACCCGCCGGTCGACCAGGGGCTCGATTTTTTGTGCCAGCCTGTCCCACTTCCAATCTGATCGCCATTCCGTGTTTATGTGGACGCCGAACAAATCATAAGGGCCCTTGCGCCAGGGGTGCAGGCCCATCAGGGCTTCCTGCAATTGCGCCCGTGTAGCGTCGTCCAGGGGCTTGTCGGCGCTGGCACCTATCCGGGAGTCATTGAGAGTGATGTTATTCACGGCTATATCGGGCAAGGTATTAAGTGCCTGCTGCCATCTGGACAGGTCACCATAGCGTTTGTGTGACAGGCCACTGGCAATCTGCTGTGGCAGAATTTCGGCCCAGCGATGCATGTCGCCACCTTGCCAGCGGTTTATCAGGGGTTGGTAATCAATCATTTGAGAGCAATCAGGGAGGCGAAGTTAAAACATTGAAACCAGACGTCACAGCTGGAAAACCCCGCCCGTGAAATGCGTTGTTTATGCTGGCTCAGGGTTTCGGGGCGCAGCACATTCTCAAGCGCCGTTCGCTTCCGGGCAATTTCCAGGTCGCTGTAGCCATTGGCGCTTTTGAACTGGTGGTGCAGGTCGATATTCAGTTCGTCGAGGTGAGGGTCTTCAAAGGTCACTTTCTCTGACAGAATCATAATGCCCCCTGGCTGCAGGCCATCGTAAATGGTCTGGATGACGGCATCGCGTTGCTCGCGGGCAATAAACTGCAGGGTAAAATTTAGCACTACAACCGAGGCCGTTTCAATCGCAACATCCTGGATGTTGGCGCAAACCAGCGATACTGGCAACTCGTGTGTGTCGGTATCGATAATATTTTTGCAGCGCTGCAGCATCGCCGGTGAGTTGTCGACGGCGATGATTTCACAGTCCAGATGGTGCACATGTTGGCGCATGGCCAGTGTTGAGGCGCCCAGTGAGCAGCCCAGGTCGTAAATCTTGCTGCCGGCGGGGGCATAGCGGCCAGCCAGCAGGCCGGTCATGGCGATGATGGTGGTATAGCCGGGTACCGAGCGCTTGATCATGTCGGGGAAGACGCTGGCTACCGAGTCGTCAAAGGCAAATTTCCCGAGTTCATCCAGGGTGTTTGCGTAGATATTGTCTCGTAGCGTAGTCACAGTCGGCGAATTTTAGCATAAAAAATTAAACTATCCATGGCAGGGTTTACTGGTTTCCCGCTGCTATGAGTCTTTGTGTGAAGAGGCAGGTCGAGTATATGCAGAGTTGTGTCAACACACCCTGGTCAGGGTGTGCGGGCAATAAGCGCTGCTAGTTTGCGCTGCGAATCAGCTGGCAATCTTCCTGGGAGTCTTTGCCGGCAGTGCGGCTACGCTGATTAAAGTGGGCGAAATGTGTTGGGCACCCATCCGCCTCCACCGTGTTGCTTTGGTGGGTGAATTTGATGCTGCGGAGAAACTCCACCAGGCTTGTTTTACCTTCGTCGCGTCTAGTCATAATGTACTCGATTTAAAAATGTTCCCTTCACGCGAAGTGTAACGCTAGCGCATGCAAAAAAGGTGTAAAAAATACGCGTGTTTTCTGTGATAAATGTCACAAGCAAGAATGTGCTACACCTTTCTATATAGCTTTAGTCAGACGATTTCAGGAAAAGTTCAAGGCGATTCATGTGGCCCGCGAGCTCTGGTTTGTGTCTGCGAATCTCCTCCAGTGTGAGGCCCGTGAGTTCGTGGGGAAAGACCAGCCACTGTTTGGACTCGTGCACGTAGTAGTCAGGTGTACTAGCGCTCTGGTTATTGGCTGGTTTAAACCAGGGTGTGGCAATGCGAATATTTGGCCTGTTGCCCGCACACTGGCTTTCAATATCCTTAAGAACCTGTTGCAGGGATAAACCGGTGTCGTATACATCGTCTACCAGCAGTAGCGACTCCCCCTGCGAGATTCTGTCCACGATGTAACCCAGGCCATAAACTTTTACGGTTCGACTGCGCTGCCCGATGCCCGTGTATGAAGAGGTGCGAATGGCAATGTGATCAGATTTTATACCCAGCAGTTCCAGAAGCTCCTGTACCGCAATGCCCACAGGTGCGCCGCCACGCCACACTCCCACAATGTAATCGGGTCTATAGCCACTGTCGAACACCTGCATCGCCAGAGTATAGGAGTCCTCCAGCAATTGTTGTGCGCTTATATAGAGTTTGTCCATTGGGTGCTCTCCGCTGAGGGGCTAGCTTAGCATAGCGGGTAGGGTTGCCAGGTGATTCGCTGCCGGTGGTAGCGAGCTGTAGTCTGGGTGGGTATAATTGCGTCGCAGCCGTGGAGCCCAGCCAATGAAACCGACCAACTATCCCCTTGAACCGTCCCATTTGTGGGAGCACTTTTACCAGTTTACCCAGATTCCACGGCCCTCCAAAGAGGAGGCAGCGGTGCGTCAATATGTTATCGACCAGGCCGAGAAAGGCGCAAACCCCTGGCGCATGGATGAGGTGGGAAATCTGCTGGTAAGCGTACCTGCATCTGGCGCGATGGAAGGCCGCCCCACGGTCATTATTCAAAACCATCTCGATATGGTGACGGTGAAAACCGGGGACAAGACACATGATTTTCACACCCAGCCACTGACGCTTGAAGTAAAAGATGGCTGGCTTAAAGCTGATAGGACCACGCTGGGCGCAGACAACGGACTTGGCTGTGCGGCTGCGCTCGCCCTGATGACAGACCCCACTGTGGAGCACCCTCCGCTGGAGTTGTTGTTTACAGTAGATGAAGAGACCGGTCTGGGCGGGGCGCTAAATTTTGACGCCTCCATGCTCAGCGGCTCGCTTATGCTTAATCTCGATACCGAGGATTGGAATGAGCTCTACATTGGCTGTGCCGGTGGCGGCGGCTGGGAGTTTTCACGTTCCTTTGACACGGCGTCCGCGCCAGCTGAGTCAGGGTACTGGTCGGTATCAATAAAAGGTCTGGGTGGCGGCCACTCGGGAATACAGATACACGAACAGTTGGGTAATGCCATTAAATTGCTCGCGCAGTTTTTACACGGCGTGGACGGTGTGCAACTGGCCTCCTTCACGGCGGGGGTGGCACATAACGTCATTCCCAGGGAGGGGGTGGTGGTTTTTTCCTGTCCTACAGGGGGAGAGCAGGCACTGTCGGATTCTCTGGCGCAGTTGCGGCGGCAGTGGTTGGCATATCTGCCTGCGGCTGACAACGCTCTGGAGTTGTCATTGAGCGCTGCAGAACCTTTGGCGGTGCTATCCGTTGCAGGTTCAAGGGAAATTATTCAACTCATATCTCTCTTGCCCCACGGTGCCCAGTCCTACAATCTCGAGCAACCAGCAGGCCTGGTGGATCTGAGTATTAATCTGGCCAACATACGTTTGGCGGAGGGTGGGTTATTTCTCGAAACCAGTTACCGATTTTTTAACGAGGCGCAAAGTGTGCCGCTGCAGCAGTCGGTATTGGCGCTGGCCAGTCTTTTTGGCTTGACGATAAATCCATCCGTGGGTTACCCGGGTTGGCAGCCCGACTTTGGCAGCCCGCTACTGGCACGGGCATCCGCCCTGCATAAAACCTTATTTGGCAGCGACCCCGCGGTGAAAGCGATACATGCGGGTCTGGAGTGTGGCATTCTCAAGAGCAAAATGCCCGATGTTGATATTTTATCCTTTGGGCCGAGTATACGGGGCGCCCATTCTCCCAGCGAGCGAGTGCTGATAGAAACGGTGCCTCCTTTCTGGCAGTTTCTGACCAAACTTCTCGCGCAAGTGTAATAAGTGATTTGTTAAATACTGGAGATTATTAAAGATGTTGGAATTCCTGGAACGTTTACCTGAAGATACCATTCTTGGCCTGGCTGCCGCCTGCCGTGCGGACCCGAATCCAAACAAAGTGGATTTGACCATCGGTATTTACATGGATGAACAAGGCATTTGCCCGGTTTTTGACGCGGTAAAGCAGGCTCAGCAGCAGTTGATGGCAGAAGAAACTACCAAAGCCTATATGCCACCGGTGGGTGATGCGGCCTTTAACCTGGGAATGCGAGAGTTGGTGTTGGGGAAGAACAGTGCGGCGCTGGCGGATAAGCGTGTGGGCAGTATTCAGACCCCCGGTGGTTGTGCTGCCTTGCGTATTGGTGCTGAAATTATTCAGGCAGCTGCGCCTGGCACAAAAGTATGGGTGAGTGACCCGACATGGCCTGTACATATCCCCCTGTTGGGCAGTGTTGGGCTAAGCTTTGAAACCTATCGCTATTACGAGGCCAGTGACCACAGTGTTAACTTTGATGGCATGGTTGAGGATTTGAAACGTGCCCAGGCTGGCGACGTTGTGCTATTACACGGTTGCTGCCATAACCCCTGCGGGGCAGACCTGTCACTTTCACAGTGGCAGGCTATTGCCACCATGGCGGAGCAACAGGGTTTTGTCCCGTTTATAGATATAGCCTATCAAGGTCTTGGTGATGGCCTGGATGAAGACGCTGCGGGGCTGCGAACACTGGTTGCCCGCTTGCCGGAAGTGATTGTGGCGGCCTCCTGTTCCAAAAATATGGGGCTATACAGGGAGCGTACCGGTATTGCGTTATTTGTATGCAAGGATGAAGATAATGCCACTGCTCTGGTCAGCCAGGCGATGGTAGCGGCCCGAAGGGTCTACTCTATGCCCCCGGCTCACGGTGCAATTATTGCGGGCCGCATTCTGCAGGACCAAAACCTGAATACCTTGTGGCAAAAAGAGTTACTGGGTATGTGTGAACGAATCAACGGCCTGCGCGCCGATTTGGTTAGCAAGCTCAACGCGAGCACGGGTCGCGATTTCAGTTTTATACAAAACGAGAAGGGTATGTTTTCTTTTCTCGGTTTAAGCGCGGAGCAGGCGATTCGTTTGCGCAAGGAGTATGGGGTTTATATGCTGGATTCTTCGCGGATTAATGTTGCCGGGGTAAATGCGGGGAATATTGATTACCTGGCTGATGCGGTAGCGAAGGTTCTTTGACTGCTGTCATCTCATTCTGTCTTTCTTCTTTTCAAGACACGCCGTGAATACGTCCGTGTAGGCTCGTCTGCCGCGTCCCTGCGGCAGGCGGTCTTGAAAAGAAGGAAGACAGAATGAGGCTAGTCCTCCAATGCTGCCCAACGTTCGATCGCGCCTTCAAGCTCTTCATGAACTACTGCGAGTTTTTTCGTAACAGCATCAATATTCTCGCGATCCGTTTGATAGAAGTCCGGCTGGGCCATCGCGTCTTCGAGTTCCCGCTGCCGCTGTTCCAGTTTTTCGATCAGCCCAGGCAGTTTTTTCAGCTCCTGCTGTTCCTTGTTCGAAAGCTTGCGGGCTTTTGCCGCTTTAGGTTCGGGGTCAGTTAACTTATCTCCGACAGCCTGTGCTGTTGTTGACTTATTTTTACTCGAACCTTTATCTTGTATGTCGAGCAGGCGGCCGCCGTGGGCTTCCCAGTCGCTGTAGCCACCCACGTGTTCGCTGACTACACCGTCGCCCTCTACCACGATCAGGCTGGTGATCACCTTGTCCATAAAGTCCCGGTCGTGACTCACCAGTAACACAGTGCCCTCGAAGGTGATGAGAATTTCTTCCAGCAGCTCCAGAGTCTCGATATCGAGATCGTTGGTGGGTTCATCCAGCACCAGCAGGTTGGCGGGCTTGCTGAATAGCTTGGCCAGTATGGCCCTGTTTTGCTCACCGCCCGACAGGGCTTTTACCGGTGTGCGAACACGCTGGGGGCTGAAAAGGAAATCGCCCAAATAGGAAATGGCGTGTTTTTTCCTGCCGCCGATCTCGATAAATTCCTGGCCGCCGCAGACGTTGTCGATCAAATTGGACTCGGGGTCTAAATGGCCACGCAATTGGTCGGAATAGGCCACTTCCAGTTTGGTGCCAAATTTTACTTCGCCTGAGTCGGGCTCGAGTTCGCCCAGAATAATTTTTACCAGGGTAGATTTACCCGCACCATTGGCTCCCACGATACCAATTCGGTCACCGCGTTGAATGAGAGTGGAAAAATTTTCGATGATATTCTTGTCACCAAAGCTCAGGCTGATGTCTTTCAGCTGGACCACGATTTTTCCAGACTTGGCAGCGTCATCGGTCGAGAACGTGGCCTTACCGGTACGCTCTCTGCGTGCACTGCGCTCTTCACGCATGGCCTCCAGAGCGCGTACCCTGCCTTCATTACGCGTGCGCCGGGCTTTAATTCCCTGGCGTATCCAGACCTCTTCCTCGGCCAGACGTTTATCAAAGAGTTTATTGGCGGTCTCTTCTGCGGCCAACTGGTGTTCCCTGTGGCGCAGAAACCCCTGATAGTCCCCCTGCCACTGGGTGAGGTACCCCCTATCCAGCTCGGCGATGGTATTGGCCACATTCTGCAGGAAACGCCGGTCGTGGGTGATCAGAATAATGGCACCATTGAAGTTCTGTAATTGTTCTTCCAGCCAGCGGATGGCGGGAATATCCAGGTGGTTGGTTGGCTCGTCCAGCAACAGGATATCGGGCTCACTGACCAGCGCCTGGGCCAGGGCAACCCGCTTGCGCCAGCCACCTGAAAGTGTGGCCATAGCGGCATCACCGGGCAGCTGCAGCTGGGTAAGAGTGGTTTCAACCCGCTGCTGTAGCATCCAGCCGTCGACGGCTTCCAGTTTGTGCTGAACACGCGCCAGGGCATCCATATCGAGATCGGGGTCTTGCAGCATGTGGTGATATTGGCTGAGCAGGTCACCCGCCTCGGCGAGCCCGGAGGCGACAACATCGTATACGGTCTGCTCGTTACCCTCGGGCAAGCTCTGCTGTAGCCATGCCAGTTTTATGCCGGGTCGCACCCATCGTTCACCCGACTCCGGGATAATATCGCCAGCCAGAATTTTCAGTAGTGTCGTTTTACCGGCCCCATTGCGTCCCAACAGGCCCAGCCGGATTCCTTTGCGTATGCTGAAGTCGACATTGTCCAGCAGGACGTGGGTTCCGTAGTGCAGGGCAACATTGTCGAGTCGAAGTAGGGGCATTATCTGACTGGCGTGGGGGTTCGGGCGCGCATTCTACGCCATGATGGGGGTGTATTACCATCACTGGATCGGCGAATACTCCCGGTATTTCAGGGGGGGGTGCCGACCATTGGGGGGGTATTTCGGTTATCATTTGATCCTTGTCTAAAGTTGAGTACGAAACCGATGGGATCGATAGAAAAAATGCGCAATGATCGGCAGATAGCGATGTGGCTTATCTTCTGCTCTGCGGTGGTGTTGGGCATGATATTGCTGGGCGGCGTGACGCGTTTAACGCACTCTGGCCTTTCCATGGTCGAGTGGAAACCCCTGGTCGGCATTATCCCTCCGCTGTCAGAAGAGGCCTGGATGACAGTGTTTGAGAAATATAAACTGTTCCCCGAATATCAGAAAAAAAATCTGGGTATGGATCTGGGTGAGTTTAAATCTATTTTTATGTTCGAGTATCTACACCGTGTGCTGGGCAGGCTTATCGGCGTTATTTTCTTCTTCCCCTTTGTCTTCTTTGCGCTCAAGGGCCGTATCCGGGCCGGCTTAATGCCAAAGCTGGTCATTATGTTCTTCCTGGGTGGGCTACAGGGTTTACTGGGCTGGTATATGGTGAAGAGTGGCTTGGTGAACGACCCCCATGTCAGTCAGTACCGTCTCACTGCGCATCTGGGTGCCGCAGTATTGATCTATGGTTATATGTTGTGGGTGGC
>JAUVBI010000141.1 GCA_030591305.1 Pseudomonadota bacterium | reverse complement strand
CGGTTCGCACGGCGAAGGAAATTGCCGTGCGCCAGCAAAATCTTGAACCGGCTTTTGTTCTGGAAAAGGCGCTGGCTGCTCGCGTATTTGGTTCACATGATGCGCAGGAAGGCCCCAAAGCCTTTATGGAGCGTCGCGAGCCTAATTTTACTGGTAAATAACTATGAATGATCAGAAAAAATCCCCCGGGCCGCTGGAGGGTCTTCGTGTCCTCGATGTGTCTACCATGCTGGCCGGGCCCTATGGCGCGACCATACTGGGTGACATGGGCGCAGATGTTATCAAAATTGAGTCCCATTACGGCGATGATAGCCGTCATCTTGGGCCCCGTAGAGGAACGGAACGCTCTCCCTTTCTCAGCCTGAACCGGAACAAACGGGACCTGGTGCTGGACCTCCAACGCGAAGCAGCCCAGGAAGTTTTTGCCAGAATGGTAAAAACCGCGGACATATTGATCAGTAATGTCCGGGAACCGGCATTGACAAAGCTCGGTTTAAACTATGAGCAGGTTAAAGCGCACAAGGCTGACATCGTCTGGATAGGCGTTACCGCTTTTGGTCCCGATGGCCCCTATGCCGGAAGGCCTGGCATTGATTTTCTGGCCCAGGGTTACACCGGTGTGTTGTCCCTGAACGGTGATCCCGATGGCGCACCCGTGCGCACCGGCTTTCCAGCGGTAGATGTCATGACCTCCCTGTTGGTGAGCAATGGCGCACTGGCTGCGCTGCGCGTACGTGACCAGACCGGTGAGGGCCAGCGCATAGAGGTCTCCCTGCTGGATGCCCTTATGCATGCCCAGGCCAGTTCTATTGGCCCCTATCTCACCGCCGAATTCGTCCCACCGCGCACCGGCAACCGCAGCCTGTATTTTGCACCCAGCGGCTGCTACCCCACCAAAGACGGCAAACATGTTGTCATAACCACGCCGGCAGAGAAGTTCTTTGGCAAGTTGTGCCGGGCTCTTGAGGTCGAGTGGGATAATGACGAGCGCTTTAGCACTATTGACGGCCGCCTGGCCAACGAGGACGAGCTGGATGCTGCTATTTCCAGCCGTACCAGCCAATACAACCGTGAAGAACTGGTGGAGAAACTGATTGCAGCCGATGTGCTGACTGCACCCATTAATGAAGTTGAGGATGTAGTGAAAGACCCACAAATACTGCACAATGAAATGATCGTCTCCCTGGACCACCCAACGCTGGGAAAGGTGAATGTTACGGGTATGCCTATCAAGTTTTATAAAACGCCCGGTAGTATCCGTCTGCATCCCCCAATGCTGGGTGAACACACTAACGAGTTGTTGCAAGAACTGGGGTATAGCAAGCAGGAAATTGCCGACCTGCAAGATAGTGGGCTGGTTGCAGATAACGACGAGATACTGCGTATCAAAGCACAGCGTAGAGCACAGAAAGAGGCTGCTGCCGGGCAATGAATGAATACTGGGAGCAACAGGGGTTTGCCATTAATCGGGCGTGAATTAAGCCTTGATTCCCACGCTGTGCCTGCACAATACAGCGCCGGGCTTTTGCGGTCGCTGGGCGCAACTGTTACAGCTAATGCTACAACACTTACAGCTACACACGAGCCCTCTTCTGTACAAATTGCTTCGGACTGGGCCAGTTCCGGACTCGCCGCCCTCACCGGCTATCCCCATTCTCCCCTGCAGGGTCCAGCTGCTATTCCATCCGCTGCCCATGGGGCACTGGACGCCCTGAAGTTACTGGCCGGGCCCGGCGCCCTGACAGAATTAAATGGGGCGGCACTGTTGTGTGAGCGCGCGGCATTTATGCAGTTGGCCAGGCGGGGTCAAATTTCTGCCAACGGTAGCTGTCGCTTTCTACAGGCCAGTGATGGCTGGCTCGCTCTCAACCTGGCTCGTGATGATGACTGGGGCTTGATGTCCGCCTGGCTTGAGTTTCCCCTGCAAAATATTTCCTGGGAAACGATTGCAGAGCGCGTAGCTGTGCAGAGCGTTTCCCTGTTGCTTGAGCGGGGGCGCCTGATGGGCTTACCCGTAGCTTCGGTGTCCAGGCCTCCCGGCAATCGTGAGCCATGGTTCACGATTGCGTCCCGGGTAGATGTGGATGGGAACACAGGCAGAAGCGGGAGTTCACAGCCCCTGGTCGTCGATTTGTCTGCACTGTGGGCCGGCCCCTTGTGCAGCCACTTACTGCAACAGAGCGGGGCGCGGGTGATTAAAATTGAAAGTGAGAAGCGGCCCGATGGTGCGCGCCGGGGCAACGCGGATTTTTTTGAACTGCTCAATACCGGTAAAGAGAGCGTTGTGCTGGATTTTTCATCAGACAAGGGCATAGCCCAACTCAAGGCGCTACTGGAAAAGGCAGATATCGTAGTTGAGGGTTCCAGACCCCGGGCCCTGCAGCAGCTGGGTATCAATCCACAGCAGTTGCTTGAACGTGCACCGGGGCTGACCTGGGTCAGTATCACCGGCTATGGTCGGGAAGAACCTGCAGCAAACTGGGTCGCTTTTGGTGATGATGCCAGTGCAGCGGCGGGTGTGGCAATGGCCACCGCCAATCCCCCCATCTTCTGCGGTGACGCCCTGGCTGACCCCCTCACAGGAATACATTCAGCACTGGCTGCGCTGGCATTCTGGCAGGGGGGCGGAGGTGTGCTGCTGGATCTGTCGCTGTATAAAGTTACCGCACACTGCATGGGCTTTCAGGCCAATTGCGACCGGGGTACTGTGGTGAAGGAAAAGCGAAACGAAGAGTGGCGCCTTGAAACCGGCGAACATAGCTTCACAGTGAAACCACCACAGCCCCGTCAATTGGTCTCACGGGCCGTTGAGATGGGCAGCGATACTACGCGGGTGCTGCGGGAGTTTCAGATACCGTGCTGATTCGCAATGCAGAACACAATGGCCGAATTATTGATTTGCGCTGTGAACATGGGCTGGTTTCAGAAATGGGTAATTCTATAGAGCCTCGACCCAATGAGTCACAGGTCGATGCCCGGGACGGCGCCATACTCCCGGGCTTGCACGACCATCACATTCATCTTCACGCACTTGCTGCGACAAAGTCATCTGTTATCTGTGGCCCCCCACAGGTCGCTAATAGTGAGCAGCTTAAGCAGGCCCTGCAGGGGCAAACCGGTAGCGACTGGATCCGAGGGATTGCCTACCATGATTCGGTGGCAGGTGAACTGGATTGTCATGTGCTGGATAAGCTGGTGAGCGACAGACCCGTACGGATACAGCACCGCAGTGGCAAGATGTGGATTGTTAACTCCAGGGCTGCGCAGCTGCTGCAACTGGAAAAATATAAATCCCTGGGTGGTATTGAATGTGACGGAGACGGTCGCCCCAATGGCCGGTTATTTCGGCTGGATGATTGGCTGCGAACAAAAGTGGCAGGCAGGGGTCCGCCGGATGTGGCACAGGTCTCCAGGCAACTTGCGAGTTACGGGGTTACCGGGCTGACAGATGCAACGCCGGGCAATTCAGTGGAGGAAATGCAGCTATTTGGCAGGGCCATTGATGAGGGCCGTCTGCTACAGCGTGTTCTGCTGATGGGTGATATGGCCTTGCCTGAAAGTAGTCACCGCTACCTTGAGCGGGGTGCGTATAAAATATTGCTGGATGAGATACAACTGCCCAATATTGAAGATATTGTAGCGGCGATAAAGGCTGCGCATGAAGATCGGCGTGCAGTAGCTATTCACTGTGTGACGAGGACAGAGCTCGTCTTTGCCTTGTCCTCTTTAATTACCGCTGGTCACTACCGGGGAGATCGTATAGAACACGCATCAATTGCGCCGGATGAGGTTTTTCCCCTGATGCGAGAGGCACAGGTCTGTATTGTTACCCAACATGGCTTCATACGAGAGCGGGGGGATCAATACCTGGCTGATGTTGAGCCGCGGGATCAGAAGTTTCTCTATCGCGGAAAAGCCTTTCTGGATGCAGGCATTCCCCTGGTGGGAAGCAGTGATGCTCCCTATGGCTCGCATGACCCCTGGTTGACCATGCGTGCTGCAGTTGAACGCACCAGCGCCGATGGTCGGTGTATGGGGGTGCGTGAGATATTGACGCCGGAACAGGCACTGGCCCTGTTTACCACTTGTTCTGATATTCCCGGTAGTTCGCCCAGGAAAGTAGCCATTGGGGAGGTGGCGGACCTCTGCCTGCTGGATTGCAGCTGGAGTGTTGCCAGAACCCACCTGGATTGCCGCCATGTTCTTGCAACGGTTAAAGATGGCGAATTAATTTACAGCCGATGAGCCTTACTTGCGCCGGCGGGCAGTGCTGATATGCTGTAATTGTTGGTCTGGTTCAATGAATTGTCCCCATACGCTTCTCCCAAACAGCATCTTTCGATAGTCTGGCAACTTGTTTCTACCCTTGTCTGGCCAATAATATTTGTCCGGCAATCGTAAGTTAGCGAAGAGTTGAGTTTATGGAAATGCAGGACAAAACAATTAACTGGGATCATTCAGCCGATGTGGTAGTGGTAGGTTCCGGCAATGGTGCGTTGACGGCTGCCTTGTGTTGCTACGAGATGGGCGCCACCGATGTACTTATTATCGAAAAGGCCGATCAATATGGCGGAAGCAGCTCTCTCAGTGGTGGTGGTGTCTGGATACCCTGTAGCCACTATGCACAGGAGGCGGGGGCTACTGATGACAACCTGGATGATGCTCTCACCTATCTGCAAAGCACCATTCCCCCCGAGGCCTCGAGTGAAGACATGCTGCGAACCTATCTTGAGAATGGTCCAAAAATGCTGCGCTTCATGCATGACCGTACCCATATGCGGTATGTCTCGCTTGGACAGTACCCGGATTATTACAACGCCTCTGAAGGGTCCCGTGAAGGGCATAGGACAATGGAGCCAGAGGCTTTCAATATCACTCAACTTGAAAACCGCGGAGCGCAGCTGCGCCCGACACATCCGATGATGTATATGATGGGCAATATACCCATCAGCCAGAAAGATGCCCACATATTGGTTGGCCAGCTAAAGGGCTGGATGCTATTGGGAGTGAAGCTGGTCGCGCAATATTTCCTCGATATTCCCCAGCGTCTTCGTAGCAAACGCTCCCGCAAGGCGACCTGTGGCAGTGCTGGTGTTGGACGACTGGCACTGTCGGTGCAGGAGAAAAATATACCTTTGTGGCTAAATACCGAGATGCTCGACCTGATTATTGAAGATGACCGAGTTGTAGGTATCAAGGTAAATAAAAACGGCAGGGAAGTGAATATCCAGGGGAAAAAGGCAGTTATCCTGGCATCTGGTGGCTTTGAAAATAACCAGAAAATGAGAGAGAAATACCTGCCGCAACCCACCAGTGCAAAGTGGAGTGCGGGTAACAAACACAACACGGGCCTACCGATCGAGAAAGCGATAGGCAAAGGTGCAGGCTGTAAGGGTATGGATGGGGCCTGGTGGTGTACGACCTTCCATGTACCTGGTGTCGACTACCCCTTTCTGTCCATTATGGAGAAATCCTACCCCGGCAACTGCGTGGTTAACCGGCACGGAAAGCGTGTTGCCAACGAGTCAATGAACTACCAGGCCTATGTACAGACGTGTTATGAGGCCAAGAAAAATGGTGTTGAGGTCGATGAGTTGTGGATGGTCTTTGATGCCCGTTTCCGGGCTAACTATATCGTCGGTCCGATGATGACCAGTAAACTGCTGCCGGATAAAAAATTACCTCAGGAACTTTTCTGCGATGACTTTCTGACCATGGCGGAGTCAGTTGGTGAACTGGCCGATAAGGTTGGCATTGATAAAGCTAATCTAATCGAGACGGTCAACAATATGACAGCATACGCAAAATCTGGAGAGGACCCGGAGTTTAAGCGCGGTAGCTTTGCCTACGATCGTTACTACGGTGACCCTGACGTTAAGCCGAATAACTGCCTGGCGCCGATGACCCAGTCGCCTTACTATGCAGTGCGTCTGTCCCTGGGTGATTTTGGTACCCACGGAGGATTACTGGTCAATGAAAATGCGCAGGTATTGAAAGAGGACAACTCTATTATAGCGGGCTTATATGCCACAGGTAATTGCAGTGCGCCCCTGTTGCCCAGCTATCCGGGGCCGGGTTCCACACTTGGGCCATCGATGACTTTTGCTTACCAGGCGGCGAAAAATATAACCGGCTATAAGGATTAGTCGGTGTCGTTTCATCAGTGATATTTTAATCATCAATAATGGTGATTTTCTCGGCGACCAGTTCAGCGATATCAAATACCTTGCGTTCTTCGAAGTGTTTGCTGCTACTGGAAGTCAGCATCAGGTTGCAGAATGAACAGGATGTTGCCACTTTGTCAGCGCCGGTATCGAAGGCCTCCTGAATGCGCACATCGCTGATTCTGGCTGTGCCGCCCTGTCCGCCCCAGTAGTTGCCGCCACCGGCACCGCAGCAGAAACTCTCTTTCTTAGTTCTGGGCATCTCGATTAGTTGTCCAACCGAGGCGATTACATTTCGCGGTGCATCGACAATGCCATTGTGCCGGGCGAGATAGCAGGGGTCGTGAAAGGTGATCTTTTCATCGCTCTTTTCCACCAGGGACAGCCTGCCTTGTTCCAGCAAGCCATCGATAAATACCGAGTGGGGTATAGTCTGCCAATCGGCACCCAGTTCCGGGTAGTACCTATCGAAGCTGTTATAGCAATGAGCACATAGGGTGATGACTTTCTGGATCTTTTGTTCTTTAAATTCTTCGATATTGGCTTCGGCAATCTCTACAAATTGCATCTCGTTACCCATCATTTTCGCGGGGTCTCCGGTGCAACGCGCCTCCTCAAAGATACCGTAGGAAACGCTGGCAGCCTCGAGGATTTTTACCATGGCCCGGGCAATTTCCTGGGCGCGCTCCTCATAGGTGATAGAGCAGCCGATCCACAGCAGATATTCTGTCTCTCCGGGTTCAAAGAAAGGAACGTCAAGGCCTTTGCGCCAGTCTTCCGGGTTTGAGCTGGTACCGACAAAGGGATGCTCGCGCGATTCGAGGTTGCGGTTGGCGGCGGCCATGGTCTCGGGCATCTCTGAGCGATCCATAACGAAGTGCCGGCGAAACTCGAGAATGACCTCGGCGGGGTTGTTGCTGACCGGACACTCCTCAACACAGGCAGCACAGGTAGTGCAGGCAAATATGGCATCCTGACCCAGCACGTCTATCAATGTATCGTCATTGAATTTTCCTTCCTCCATATACTCCGCGCAAATCGCCATCACCTTTTTTGGTGATAAATCCTTGCCGGTCTGAGCGGCGGGGCAGACTTCATGACAGCGGCCACACCAGAGGCAGGCAGAGGCATCGAGCAGATTTTTCTGAGTGAGGTCTGCCAGTTTGGCAGCGCCAAAACTCACCTCCTCTTCTTCGTCCTCATCCTGGTCTTCGTCGAAATCGAAATTGATAGGGGGCAAGTTAATGCCCCCGCGCTTATTGGCAAAAGCGGAGTTGGTGGGGCCCAGCAGCATATGAGAGAAGGGGCCATGGGCGATCATCGCGATAAAACCACAACCCATAAGACCGTGTATCCACCACGAGATGTTCAATCCGAGAGCTGTTCCTTCTTTACCGAACAAGCCCAGCAGACCTCTGCCAATAGCCGTGCCCAGAAACTCTGCGTTACTGCCGCTACCCTCCACGGCCAGGCGAAAGCCCTCGGTGAGAAAACCCGCGATAACAATAATGAGGATAATAATTTCACCACGCTCAAATCCCGGGCGGGTCATGCCTGCTGCCGTCAAGCGCTGGGATGGCTTCAGGCGGCGAAGCAAAAAGAACGCTACACCGGTAAAAAGCATGATGCCGCCCAGTTCCCGGCCAAGTTTCAAAAACAGGAAACCGAACCAGCCCTCATAAACAGGAATGCCGACAAAGTCCAGGGTGAATACGGCGTGCCCGAAAATAAGAAACAGGGCACCTATAAACATGATGCTGTGGAAGCTGCCAGCGACGGGGCGCTTTGGCAGTCGGGAGGTCATCAGCCCGCGGCGAATAAAAGCGCCAGGATTGAATTTAGATTTTACTCCCTCAATCGTGACCTTGTCGCCGAACCAGGGTTTACCGTGCTCTATGCGCTGTTTGT
>JAUVBI010000246.1 GCA_030591305.1 Pseudomonadota bacterium | reverse complement strand
ATTATTGGCTGTTAATAAATCGAATAGCCACCATCGATGATGAAGGTATCCCCGGTGTGAAATGTGGAGGCATCGCTGGTGAGATAGACGGCAATACCACCAAAATCTTCCGGCTCTCCCCAGCGACGAGCGGGGACACGAGAAATGACTTTATCGGTAAACACATCCGAACCCTGCGCTACATTGGTCATTTCAGTAGAAATCCACCCTGGTAAAATAGCGTTTGAGCGAATCTTGTAACGGGGAAACTCGACAGCGATGCCCTTCATCATTGAAATTACCCCGCCTTTGGATGCGGCATAGGCCTGATTGGCGGCGGCGCCATCGACCGCTGCGACACTAGCAGTCACGACCAGTGAGCCACCTGCATCGCCCTGTTTTGCTCTTTCAACCATATGTCGGGCAGATTCTCTCAGGGTCAGAAAGGCACCTTTCAGGTTGACATCCAGCACTCGCTGAAACTCCTCGACAGACACATCCAGAAAAGGCGCCGGGGAATAAATAGCGGCATTGGCAAACACCGCGTCCACCCGGCCCATTTCTTTGACAGCTTGTTGCAGGCTGGTCACAATCATGGCCTCATTGCTGACATCGACTTGTTGGGCCAACACCTGGACTGAATATTTTTTCAGAATATCAGCCGCCTTGTTATTTTTATCCTGATTGGTTCCCCAAATCACGATATCGGCACCGGCCGCAGCAATGGCTTCCGCCATTCCCAGCCCGATGCCACCATTGCCTCCTGTAATCAGGGCGACTTTTCCACTCAAATCGAACGGCGAATAGGCCACTTAATTTCTCCGGATGCAGTTTTCGTCTAAATTAAGGATAAACTTCCCAGTGTAAGGCAAATAAAGCTCATGTTGAATTTATAAGCCCGGCAATTGCGCCAGATGGCTTGCCGTCTGGTAACGCCACCAATCTGGGCATTAAAATCCCCGGTTTAACGAGCCAGTATGGTCAACGTTGTAGCGGCGGTATCGTCCACTAGCCAGCCACCACCATTTTGTGCCAGGCCAACCCTGGCACCGTCTATCTGTCGCTTTCCCGCACGGCCTCGAAGTTGCTCGACCAACTCGATGATCTGTGCGCAGCCCGTGGCGCCAACCGGGTGTCCTTTGGCGACAAGCCCACCACTGGTGTTGCATGGGATGCGGCCACCGAGGTCTGTTTGACCTGTACGGATCATTTGTGGCCCTTCGCCAACGCCGCAGAGGCCCAGCTCTTCGATATAGAACATTTCAGCCGGTGATGCTGCATCGTGAAGCTCTGCTATGCTAATGTCTTCCGGACCAATACCTGCCGCTTGATATGCGATGGCGGCGCCACGTTCGTTGCAGCTTGCGCCACCTGGTATGCCGGAGAGCAGTGTGATGGTGCGGACCTGGACAGCATCACAGCTGTTACGTTTGACGAACTCTTCGGAGCAAAACACCAGTGCGGCGGAACCATCGCCAATGGGTGAGCACATGGCAATGGTAAGTGGGTCGATAATTTTTTTGCTGTCAAGTATCTCTTCTATGGTTCGTTCCTGCTGGAACTGGGCTTTAGGGTTCATCGCGGCAAAGCGAGAATCCTTAGCGGCAACTCGAGCAAAATCTTCAACAGTTGCGCCCGATGCCGCCATGTATTTGCGTGCTTTGGCGGCGTAGATATCCATGAAGCCGGAGCGACCGGGCTTTGTACCTTCAGTTAGCGGGTCGTCTGTGCCGGTTTCCTCACGGATTTGTTCCAGATCCATTGCGGAAATAAGAGCGCGGAAAGGAGCGGTTTTGTCCTGGTGTGACATCTTCTCCGCACCGATGGCGAGGGCGACTTCGGACTGGCCCGATGCGACGGACAACCAGGCAAGGTGAGCGGCGGTGGATCCCGATGCGCAGGCATTTTCCACGTTAACAATGGGTTTTCCCATCAGTGCTGTGTTGCGTAGGGCAACCTGGCCACAGATCATCTCCTGCCCCGTTAACAGCCCGGCGGCGGCATTGCCAAAAAAAATGGTATCGACATTCCTGGCTTCGACTCCGGCATCTTTCATCGCTTCGTCGACGGCCTGGGTGGCCAGGGTTCGGATTGAAGTGTCCAAGTGCTTTCCGAATTGGGTCATGCCAACGCCGGCTATCATCACCTGTCGCATGGGTTGTTCTCCTGTATAAGTATTGGGGCTGTATTGCCCTTAATGATAATCCCAAAAGGGATCATCATGGGGTGTTGGGCTGGCAGATGACGATTATCAGTGTAGTGTCCTGCATATACGATTTATGCAGGACACTACACTAGGCCGCAGCTGCCTCCCCTTCTTCAGTGTTTTCCAATTCTGCCAGTCTGGCCTCAAATTCCTTGACCTTACTCTGCAACTCAGCATTTTCAGCCCTGGATTTTTTCAGGGACTTCTGTAGTAAGTCACTAACCGTTGTTTTCTCAGTCAGCTTCTTTTTGCTGGCGTCCAGGTTCTTCTTCATCTTGGCGGGATCAAATTGTTTTAGCGCTTTTACCTCAGCCCGCTCTTCGGCCAGGTCTTTTTGTAGGGCCTTGAGGCGTGCTTTCGCAGTGGTGATCTCCTCCTGAAGATTTTCACAGCGTGACTGCAATTCGCGATTAAGCTGCTCGATGCGCTTGTTCGCAGTGGCTTCAGTAGACAGCGTGGAGATTTTCTCCAGTTGTTTGTCAATGACGGCCCGCTGTTCTTCCTGTTTGCTGATGCCCTGGTCGATCTCTGTGGATTTGGCATCCAACTGCGCTTGGTACTCGGTCCTGAGTTTGTCTTCGAGTGCGATGACTCTTTCCAGGCTTTTGGCGTTTAGCATTTAAGTTGTCCTGTGTTGGAAGTTGATTGGCGCGCCCGGAGAGATTCGAACTCCCGACCAACTGGTTCGAAGCCAGTTACTCTATCCAGCTGAGCTACGGGCGCGTGGAAGGTGAATTGTGAAAGCCGATACCCTAATCTATAGAAACTCTATAAAAATCAATAAAATGGCTGGCCCAGATGGACTCAAACCTTCGACCTGCCGATTATGAGTAGCCGGGAGAGTGCTGGGCCTGCCCACTAAGCGGCAGAATTGTAACAGATTTTTCTGGTGGTGTAGGGGGAGTGGTGATCTGGACCGAACTTATACCAAACCTGGTTGTGGGGGGTTCGGAGTAGCGTAATCACCGAATCAGGTGTCGGTTGAGTGCCAGTAGTCATCCATTACTGGACCAAGAGTGTCAGTATGGAATATAACTTCATCTGTTGAAAAATCGTAATTGAAATAATGGACGTCTTCAGCGTAGCGGTCCCCTACCAGGTTAATTAGGGATTTATCGGTAAAATAACTGCTGTAATGTTGATGGCAGGTATGGTTCAAATGCGCTAGTTTGAAATCAAGACCTACCATGTCCATGAGGCTTTTCCAGTCTCTTTCCATAGTTTCGACCTTGCCTATGAATGACACTATTGGCGCACCATTATGAATAACAAAGCTGGACTGTGAGCGCAGATGCTTGTCCGTTTTACTATCGGGTATATCGCATACGACCTCGCAAAACTCCTCAAATTTCATATTTGAATGTATAGGTATACCGTAATCGCGAAAGCCCTTATAGACACCATCCACCATTTTTTTTGAAGCGAAATCCTCATTGACCTTTTGCCTAAATGCAGATGCCAGTCGAGACCATGGGTTACGTACAAATGAAAATGTTGTCCAATCTTTGCCGAGTCTAATTATCTTAGAGCTAGACATCCGATCCTTTTTGGCATTACCGATGGATCTGCGTATCGAGCTGTTGCCGCTCTTTGGAATACGTACATATAAAAGTCGGTACTCTTCACACACCGACACCCGAATGTGGCCTTTAGCCAGTCCTTTAACCTTTTTAACTTTTTGCCTAAAATATAATCTCAAGGTAATTCAGTGTAATGAGTGGATGTGAGTAATTGTAACGGTATTGGCAAATTAACTCACCTCATCCGATAATCTGGGGATGAATACCTACAAACGCCACCGATTCCCACCGGACATTATCAATTTCGTTACCGGCCAGTGCTGTGCATCGTGCAAAACACGAAGGATGTGCAATTGGTCAGCGCCGATTTGTCTGTAGATGATAATGAAAGGTACGCCTTCAACCACCAGTTCCCGGGTGCCTGTGACCCGCCCCATGCGGCCTGCCCGTGGATGAGCGGGCAATATCATTTCTACTGTCTCGATAACCCCCAGTACGACGTCAATTGCAACCGTTGGACTGTTTTCACTGGCAATATATTCTTCAATTTTATCGAGGTCTTGTGCCGCCGGCTCAGTCCACTGCAGTTGCACGCTTGGACTCCCATTTAGCCTTTACGTCAGCATGCTCCATCAATCGCCCCTTATCGGCCGCATCAATACCTTGCTTCACTTCTTGGATGAACCACTCT
>JAUVBI010000101.1 GCA_030591305.1 Pseudomonadota bacterium | reverse complement strand
GGCCTGCTCAACTCCAGGCAGCTGCGCAAACTGGCAGAGGTAACGCGCCGCTACGATAAGGGCTATGCCCACATCAGCACACGCCAGAAT
Source organism: Pseudomonadota bacterium (assembly GCA_030591305.1). Next base: position 10,059 of record JAUVBI010000101.1, on the reverse strand, counting down.
ATTCAACTGAATTGGCCAAAGCTTGAGGAGGTTCCCGATATTCTCGAAGACCTGGCCAGCGTCCAGATGCACGCCATACAGACCAGCGGCAACTGTATTCGCAACACCACCACCGACCAGTTTGCCGGTGTAGCCACAGACGAGCTGGAAGACCCCCGCCCCTACTGCGAAATTATTCGTCAGTGGTCAACCCTGCATCCAGAATTTGCCTTTTTGCCACGCAAGTTTAAAATCGCCGTGTGTGGCACCCGCGAAGACCGTGCCGCTATTTACTACCACGATATAGGCATTGAACTTGTAAGCAACGCTGGCGGCGACATTTGTTTCAAGGTAATTGTTGGCGGTGGTCTGGGTCGAACGCCAGTCATTGGCTCTGTTATTCATGAAGGTCTTGAAAAGAAACACCTGCTCACCTATCTTGAAGCCATTTTGCGTGTATACAATAAGCACGGCCGACGTGACAACAAGTACAAGGCACGGATAAAAATTCTGGTGCGCGCCATGGGTGTTGATAACTTCCGGGAAGCCGTCGAACAGGAGTGGGTCGCCGTCAAGAACGGCCCGACAACGCTTACCGAAAAAGCAATTGAGCGGGCCAAATCATTTTTTACCGCACCGCACTATTCCACTATCGATAAAGCTGCATCGGCTGCGGCACTTACACAGCAGTGTAATACTGATCCGCTGTTTTCCAATTGGGTAAAACGCAATACGGTTGAGCATCGTGTGGCTGGCCACCAGATCGTCAACATTTCTCTTAAAGCCACGGGTTATGTGCCCGGCGACATTACCGACCGGCAACTGGAGTTGGTGGCGGACCTCGCCGACACATACTCCTACGGGGAAGTGCGCACCACACACCAACAAAATCTGGTGCTGGCTGACGTCCCCCAGAGTAAGCTCTATAGCTTGTGGCAGGCCTTACAGCCAGCTGGCCTCGCGACCGCCAATATTGGCTACCTAACCGATATGATCTGCTGCCCGGGTGGCGACTACTGTTCGCTGGCCAACGCCAAATCAATTCCCATCGCCGAGGCACTGCAAAGCCGTTTCGATGACATGGACTATATGTATGATCTGGGCCCCATTGAACTCAACATCAGCGGCTGTATGAATGCCTGCGGCCACCATCACATTGGCCAGATTGGCATTCTGGGGGTGGATAAAAAAGGCCAGGAGTTTTACCAGATCTGTCTGGGTGGCAGTCAGTCAAAAGATGCCGCCATCGCAAAAATTCTCGGGCCCTCCTTTAAGCCCGAAGATGTGCCCGACGTTGTCGATAAAGTACTGTCCACCTATGTGGAGTTGCGTAAAGATGAAGAGAGTTTTCTGGACGTGTACAAACGTCTGGGGATAGCCCCGTTCAAGGAGCGTGTTTATGCCTGAGTTAATCCACAAGGGTGTCATTGAGGAAGACCGCTGGCCCGCGGACCACATTAAATCACTGGAGCAATGGCAGGCACTGCCGGGCAAGGCTGCAACCGCTGTGCGACTGGAACAGGATGAGCCCCCCGCCCCACTCTTTGACGACTTGGCTGTTATTGGCCTGGTCGTTATTAACTTCAGTAATTTTATGGACGGCCGAAGTTTTTCCTACGCCCGGGAGTTGCGAGATCGGGGCTATAGCGGCGAGTTGCGCGCATCAGGTAACTTTCTTACAGACCAGTTACATTATCTTCAGCGGTGCGGATTTGATAGCTTTGAGTTCGATGAAGAGTATCCTGTTGAGGATGCCCTTGCCCAGCTGGCCATATTTGACGAACACTACCAGGCCGCTACCGACGAGCCCGAGCCGCTGTTCAGGCGCAGGGGCTAATCTCGCGCTCTATCCCTAACTCACCGACAGACGCATCACGTGACGCATATAACAAAAAGGGATGCTAGAACAAGCTTCTATATTCCGAATAAATATAGCAAACTTTTGAAATATTGATCCGCATCAAATCAATGAGTTTTTGATGGCTTCGTCGCGTGACAATTGTAGGAAATGGTTATTACTTTGCAGGCTACACTATCGCAGCGTAAATTGACCATAACGGTGAATGCATATGAGTTTACATAACCACACAGGCCTGTTAACGGCTGCAAAGGGGTTCCATAAAAGCGCCGAAAAACTCAATACCGGGCCGCAGCAACTGGATGCACCGCTACCGGTCTACTACCTGTTCCTTCATGCGGTTGAACTGTCGCTAAAGTCTTATTTATATTTTCGCGGAGTGGATGAGAATGGCCTGCGTGAAATTGGCCACGATTTGGAAATCGCCTGGCAACGGGCCGTAGATCTGGGTATCTGCGAGCTGTGCAGTGAGTGCCAGGAACTACAGGACTGCATTCAAATCATCGGGCCAATTTACCGTGGAAATCAGCTGGAATATTTCTATCCAAGCCGGAAGCGCTTGCCGCCTATCGGCAACATACACAAATCCAGCGACAAGATAATTACCGTGCTGGATAACTTCTACTCCCAGGAGCTGGAAGTAAACAGGAAAACGGCCTGACCCGCTGCCACGGCCTATTTAACCGCAGAGCGCCCCAGTACACCCTTGTCGTAGCCCACCTTTTGCTCGTCGCTGAGAATGGTGCGCATTTCGACCAGGTGGGCATACCGGAGGTAGAGAATTTGTGTCTTTGCGGCCATTAGTACATCAATCTTGGCATTAATATCTTCAGCCTTTACGCCCTCCTGAACAGTCATCTCATTAAGCTCTGTCAGCGCCTGGGCCTCTGCTGTCTTGTAGGCCGCCTGCTCATCATGTAATTTGTGGTGCATATGATCGATTGCCGTTTTCTGGTCTACTGCGGCATCTGGAATTGAAGCAGCCCAGAGTGTTGAGCTGAATAACAGGACTGAAGTTGCCGATATCAAAAGCTGCCTTGGGGAAGTGATATTCATGATGCCATTCTCCTTTGCCCCGAAATTCGGAGCTTTGCTATAAATACGTACTGACCAACGCCAGTGAAATAAAAAAGCGTGACAAGCAGCAGTATAGTCCGTATTTTGTAAATGACTAATTGAATCGGGTCGCAAATGAAGAAAGCATTCCTCACCATAATCAGCGTGTTACTTGTGCTCGGCGGAGGAACTTACTTGTTTCGGGCACAGCTTTGGGAGGTCGCCAAAGAGAAGCTGACTGCCGATATGTTTATTGCCGCTGACACCGACGACTTTGATTCCGGGCTCGCAATCGGTATGAGCTTCCCCGCTATCAAGGCTATATATCAGGGTCGGGAAATCTCCAGTGTCAGTCCGTTCATACACGACAAGGGCATGGTGTTTATCGCCAATCGCTCCGCCGACTGGTGACCCTACTGCATGGTGCAATTCGTGCAATTGCAATCATCCTTACAAGCGTTCCACGATGCCGGAATAGGCGTTGTTGCGCTCACCTATGACGAGCCACAGTTGCAGCAGGCATTTATTGACAAGAATGGTATCGCTTATCCCTTCCTGTCAGACGTAGATGCCTACACGGTAAAGGTACTGGGTATATTAAACGAGGATAAGGAACCCGGCGATGAGAGCTATGGCATCCCCCACCCCGGAATTTTTATAGTGACCCCGAATTTAGAGATCGTTGGCAAGATTTTTGTCGATGGGTACAGTAAAAGAGTCAGCGCAGAAGCTGTATTGGCGTATGCGCAGGAGCGGCTCAACTGAGTTAAAGGTCAAATTAGGGAGTGCTTGTTTTACTAATGCTTCCTATCTTCATTCGCCTTGTTTAAACTTTCCCTATGGATGCTAATACCGTTACATTTTCTTTTTTCCTGATTTTCACAGGGGCTGCGATATTCGCCTCCCTGGCACTTTTTACGCGCCAGCCACTTATCATCGCCTACATTGCACTGGGAGCCTGCATTGGGCCCTACGGGCTCTCCATGGTAACCGACCTGGACCTGCTGTCCGATATTGGCCATGTTGGCATTATCTTCCTCCTGTTCCTGCTGGGGTTGGACATGCAACCCCAGGCGCTGTGGGCCACTTTGCGCAGCTCCACCTTTGTGGCCCTGATCAGCTCTGTTGTTTTTTTGGGACTGGGTTTTGGCGCTGCCTGGTCGTTTGGCTACAGCACCATGGACGCCCTGATCGTGGGCGCAGCGATGATGTTCTCCTCAACGATTATCGGCATAAAACTGTTGCCCACCACCGTCCTCCATCACCGCCATATCGGTGAGCTGATGATAGGTCTGCTACTGCTACAGGATGTGTTGGCTATCATTGTACTTATGGTGTTGCTGGGTGCAGCTAGCGGCAATAGTGAATCTGTGGGCAGCGATATAGCACTGTCCCTTTTAAGCTTGCCACTACTCGCTGTTGCAGCCTGGCTTATAGTTCGCTATGTTCTTCTGCCATTAATTACCCGGTTTGACCGCATCCACGAATATATCTTCCTGCTGGCCATTGGCTGGTGTCTGGGCCTCGCAGAGGCCGCACATCATCTGGGCCTGTCTGCAGAAATTGGCGCGTTTATAGCGGGTGTCAGTATCGCAACCAGCCCTATTTCGCAATACATAGCAGTGAACCTGAAACCACTGCGGGATTTTTTCCTGATTCTATTTTTCTTTGCGGTGGGCGCAAAACTCGACCTGTCACAACTGGACCAAGTACTGATTCCTGCGATTCTACTGGCGGCACTGGTATTGGGTCTGAAACCAGTGGTATACCAGTTCCTGCTGAAAGGCGTAAGCGAAAAGCCTGAGCTGGCCTGGGACCTGGGTTTCCGTTTGGGTCAGGCCAGCGAGTTTTCCCTGTTGATTGCCTATGTGGCTGTAGGCAGCGCGATGATCTCGGAACACGCCTCATTGCTGATTCAAACCACGACGATTATTACCTTCCTGGTATCGTCATATATTGTGGTGCTTAACTACCCCACCCCAATTGCCGTTTCAGATAAATTGCGCCGGGATTAAAAAAAACCGGGGACGTAGCACAGTTTATTACAACACGGCATACATGTTTGACGCCGTGTTGTAATAAACTGTGCTACGTCCCCGGTTTTCGTCCCGGTTTCGGGATATTACAGAGCGGCTTCCAACTCTGGAAGTGCATCAAACAAGTCTGCAACCAAGCCGTAATCTGCTACCTGGAATATCGGCGCGTCTTCGTCCTTGTTGATAGCCACGATGACTTTTGAGTCTTTCATGCCCGCCAAATGCTGGATAGCACCTGAGATGCCCACAGCGATGTAGAGGTCTGGCGCGACAATTTTACCCGTCTGCCCTACCTGCATATCGTTGGGTACAAAACCGGCGTCTACCGCAGCGCGCGAGGCACCAATTGCAGCACCCAGCTTGTCGGCAATGCCTTCCAGCAGCTTGAAGTTCTCACCATTTTGCATACCGCGACCACCGGAGATAACAATCGATGCGGCGGTCAGTTCAGGGCGATCGGATACGGCCACTTCCTCGCTGACAAAGGCTGAAATGCCCGCATCATGGACTGCATCAACGGTTTCAATGGACGCCGAACCACCATCGGCAGGCACACCGTCAAAGCCTGTGCTACGCACGGTAATGACTTTCTTCGCGTCTGAACTCTGTACGGTGGCTATCACGTTGCCTGCGTAGATGGGACGTTTAAATGTGTCGGCAGAAAGCACCTCTGTAATATCGGAGATCTGGGCCACGTCCAGCAATGCTGCCACGCGCGGCATGGTGTTTTTGCCGTTGCTGGTGTCCGGTGACAGGATATTGTCATAGGAAGCTGCCAGTTCAGCAATAAGCAGGCTGACATTTTCTGCCAATTGGTGCTCGTAGACAGCATTGTCTGCAAGCAATACTTTGCCGATACCACCAACGGCAGCGGCCTGGTCTGCAACTGCGCTGCAATTTGCACCGGCAACCAGAATATCAATGTCTCCACCCAGTGCCTGGGCTGCAGCAATTGTGCTTAATGTAGCAGGCTTGAGACTGTTGTTGTCATGTTCTGCAATTACTAAAGTGCTCATGAGATTACCTTCGCCTCGTTCTTCAGTTTATCGACTAGTTGCTCAACGCTCTCGACAATAATGCCCGCCTGGCGCTCGGCCGGTGGCTCGACACTCACTTGAGTGATGTGGGATGTCACTTCCACACCCAGATCGGCGGGAGAGAACACATCCAGAGGCTTTTTCTTGGCCTTCATAATATTGGGCAGTGATGCATAACGGGGTTCGTTCAAACGAAGGTCAGCAGTCACAATCGCGGGCAGAGTCAAGCTGATCGTTTGCATACCCGCATCCACTTCGCGGGTCACATTGACCTTATCGCCATCGACAGCAATTTCGGAGGCAAAAGTACCCTGGGGCATATTAGTCAAAGCACCCAACATCTGGCCTGTCTGGTTGTTATCTCCGTCGATAGACTGCTTACCGAGAATGACGAGTTGAGGCAGTTCTTTCTCGACAACACCCTTGAGGAGCTTGGCTACAACCAACGGCTCAACGGCACCCTCTGTCTCCACGTGAATGCCGCGGTCTGCACCCAGCGCCAGCGCGGTGCGAATTTGCTCCTGGCACTGTTTGGCGCCCACAGAGACCACAACCACTTCCGTGGCAACACCGGCTTCCTTCAGCCGGACGGCCTCTTCAACGGCTATTTCACAAAAAGGGTTAATGGCCATTTTGACGTTATTCAGATCGACGTCACTACCATCGGCTTTGGCGCGAACTTTGACATTGTAGTCAACGACGCGCTTTACGGTAACAAGAACCTTCATGGCTTCTCCAGTGTTTGAGTCAGGTGGATAGAAAGGCCAGCAATGGGAAAAACCCCATAACAAGCGTGTAATTCGGTGCGGTATGTTGCCTATAATCACCCCGCAGGTCAATAGCCATTCAGACCGCATACTTGTCCCAATGCGCCAAATCAATGATTTCGGGCATTCATGGCCTTTATGGTGTTTTCTCGTTGAGAATTATATACTTGCGACCCTTCTCCAGTCGGCCTTGCTATAATGTCGACTACTCGTCAGACAAATAAGGACAAGCTTGTGGAACGCGAATTTATGGAATTTGATGTTGTCATTGTCGGTGCTGGCCCTGCAGGGCTTTCCGCCGCATGTCGCATTATGCAGTTGGCCAAACAAAATGAGCAGGAAGTCACTGTCTGTGTGGTGGAGAAAGGCTCTGAGGTCGGCGCTCACATCCTGTCTGGTGCGGTGCTTGAACCTCACGCCATGGAAGAGCTGTTCCCCGACTGGAAGGACATGGGCGCGCCAATAAGTACCAAAGTAACAGGCGACAGGTTCTTCTTCTATACCAGCGGCAGCAGCGCTATCAAGCTGCCCAATTTCATGATTCCCAAGCCCACCCACAACGAGGGCAACTATATTGTCTCCATGGGCAATGTCTGTCGCTGGTTAGGCGAGCAGGCGGAAGGCCTGGGTGTGGATATATACGCAGGTTTTGCCGCCTCTGAGGTGCTATACCACGAAGATGGCCGGGTTAAGGGCATCGCCACGGGCGATATGGGTGTCAACGCTGCCGGCGAGCACAAGGACAGCTACATGCCAGGCATGGAACTGCATGCCAAGTATACGCTGTTCGCAGAGGGCTGCCGGGGGCACCTGGGCAAGCAACTGATCAAGCATTTCGCCCTCGATGAAGGCAAAGACCCCCAGCATTACGGTATCGGCATTAAAGAAATATGGGAAATTCCCGCAGAGCAACATGAAGAGGGCCTTGTGGTACACGGCCTGGGCTGGCCCCTGAGCGAAAGTGGCTCCAGTGGTGGTGCTTTTCTCTACCACGCCGAAAACAACCAATTATTTTTGGGCTTGATCGCCGACTTGAATTATAGCAACCCCCACATGAGCCCCTTTGAGGAGTTCCAGCGCTGGAAGCATCACCCCGAAACCAGTAAATACCTGGCGGGCGGTACTCGCATCAGCTATGGCGCCCGCGCCCTGGCAAAAGGCGGCTTGAACTCTCTGCCAAAAATGCACTTTCCCGGTGGTTTGCTCATTGGCTGTGATGCGGGCACCTTGAATAGCGTTAAAATAAAGGGCAACCACACTGCGATGAAAAGTGGCCTGCTGGCAGCGGAATCAGTAGTTGAAGCCCTGGCCCAAGGCGATAATGCGCCCGCCGACCTGACAGATTTCGCCCAAAAAGTGGACGACTCCTGGCTGTACAAGGAACTGTATTCCACCCGCAACTTCTCTGGTTTCATGCATAAATTAGGCGTTCTGATCGGGGCCGGCATGGTGTGGATAGACCAGAATATATTCGGCGGCAAACTACCCTTCACGCTACACGATACCGTACCCGACTACGCGACCATGAAGCTCGCCTCCGCGTGCAAGAAAATCGACTACCCCAAGCCCGACAATACATTAAGCTTCGACAAGCTGTCCTCGGTATTCCTGTCCAACACCAACCACGAGGAAGATCAGCCCTGCCACCTCACCCTGATCGACCCCGATGTGCCCATGGCCAAAAATCTACCCATGTACGATGAGCCCGCCCAGCGCTACTGCCCGGCGGGGGTTTATGAAATCGTGGAAGATGAGAATGGCAAGCAATTCCAGATCAACAGCCAGAACTGTGTGCACTGTAAGACTTGTGACATCAAAGATCCCGCACAGAACATCACCTGGGTTACGCCCGAGGGTTTTGGTGGCCCCACCTACCCTAATATGTAACTCTAGCCCAAACGGTAAGACTGGCCGCCACTGACCACTACCACATGGTCCTGGCGGTGTTCGGCCATCTCTACCAATCGGTACCAGGCATTTCGAGAAAATAGCGCCGCCAGGCCATGGGGCAGTGTGATGGCCGCAATATTTTCTGTGGCTGGCTCCAGAAACAGGGGATGTTGCTTATCGATATCGACGGTTTTCCCGGTGTTTAGTGTGGCCCGCAAGGTATCGCTCTTATCCCCCTCGCCCCAGCATACATCCGTAACCAGCAGGGGGTGTAAGTCGACCTGAATACGCCACTTCTCACCCGGAGTTATCAGGTAATATTCCCCGTCATCCTCGCGGCGCAATATACTGGCAAAAAGGCGCACAATCGCCTCCCGCGTTATCTTGCCACCCTCGTGGTACCAACTGCCATCCCGGGTGATATGGATATCAATATCACCCGACAATTCGGGGTGCCACAAATGCAGGGGTGGCGCATCGTAATTTCGGCCGCCAGCAAGCTGCTTTTCGATATTTTCCAACTCAGTGCTCATACACAATATCTCGTGGTAACGCTACACTGGCACCCTGAGCGCAGCTGCGTTATAAAAGGACACTATAAACCAATGCCCGTTAAATTATTCTATGATTAATTTTTTACGCACCGCCGTTATCAGCTGGCTCAGGCATAAAAAACCCCTGCCCCACACACCACTCAGCAATTTCGAAAAGGCGCGCCACGAGGTGCGGATGTGTGATGTGGTGTTAATAGAGGGGCGTTCACGGGTCAGTGAAGTTATCAAGTTAATCACCCAGAGTACCTGGTCCCACGCCGCCCTCTATATTGGTCGCATGCACGACATCGAAGACCCCCTGCTGCGCGACAGCCTGCGCCAGCATTATATGGGCACACCGGATACACAGCTAATAATAGAAAGTGAGCTGGGTGTGGGCACGGTAGTGAGACCGCTGACCAGTTACGAGTGCGAACATCTGCGCATATGCCGCCCCCGTGGGCTGGATTACCGTGACAGCCAGAAGGTCATTCGCTACAGCATTGGTCGCTTGGGTACAAGTTACGACGTGCGGCAGATTTTTGATCTGGCACGCTTTCTGTTTCCCTGGTTTATTATGCCCCGCCGCTGGCGCTCCAGCCTGTTTAGCGCCAACCCCGGCAAGAGTACTCAGACGGTGTGTTCAACAATGATCGCCGAAGCCTTTGGCAACATCGCATTTCCCATTCTTCCATTGGTAAAGCGAACTGAGGGTAACCAGGTAAAGCTCTATATGCGCAACCCTAAGCTGTGTACACCCAGTGATTTCGACTATTCACCCTACTTTGACATCATCAAATATCCGTTTCTGGATTTTAAGGAATATGCGGAGCAGCGTTTACAGCCCTGGGATGGGGCTTCGGAGTTGAGTGCGGATGAGCGGGATTATTATATTGATGGTGG
>JAUVBI010000129.1 GCA_030591305.1 Pseudomonadota bacterium | reverse complement strand
GTTTTGATATTGCCCAGGGTAGACTCGGCCCCGGACGCATGCATCACTGCATGCGACTGGTGGGGGCGGCGCAGCGTTCGCTGGAGCTGGCTTGTAAACGTGCGACATCCCGGACCACTTTTGGCAGGCCCTTAAGTAAGCACCAATCTATACGGGAGGAGATCTCCCGAAGTTTTTCCGAAATTGAAATGATCAGGTTGCTGGTTTTGAAAACCTGTAGCAAGATGGATGCCGTTGGGGCTCAGGCATCCCGGGATATGATTGCCGCGACTAAAACCACAGTACCGTTGATGGTCCAGAATATTATCGATCGCTGTATGCAAATGCACGGTGCCGGTGGCCTGACTGACGATTATCCCATGGCAGAAGCTTTCAACTATGCGCGCTGGTGCAGGCAGGCAGACGGCCCGGACCAGGTACATCAAATGGCGCTTGGCAAACAAATTATCGAAAAATATGGCAAATAGCAGAGCTGGATTGAAGTGATTGAGAACCCGTTTTAACCCTATGTGTACATGCCAGCCAGGCGGGACTTGATGATGTCTTCGCATTCCCGAACAATGGACTGAACCAGTTTGTCGCACGTGGGAATACTGTCGATCATTCCCATTACCATGCCCGCAGTCCAAACTCCGTGTTCCATGTCACCGGTTTCAAATACTGCCCTGCCTTTTGCGCCGGCAACCAGATCTTTTAGATCATTAAAATCTGTATTGCCGGGGCGGGCTTCGATCTCCAGAATCTTTTTAGCGACGCTGTTTTTGAAAACGCGCGAAGTGTTGCGAAGTGACCTGAATATGTGTGCGGTGTCCCTTTCAGTGCCAGCTACCATGGCCTGTTTTACATTGTCGTGCACAGGCGCTTCCACTGTGGCCATAAAGCGAGTTCCCATATTGATGCCATCGGCACCCAGGGCCATGGCAGCAGCCATGCCGCGCCCGTTGCCAATACCACCGGAGGCGAGGAAGGGAATGTCCAGGGCGCTGGCGGCCAGTGGTAACAGAATAAAGTTTGTCACATCATCTTCACCCGGGTGGCCGGCACACTCCACGCCATCCACACTCACAGCGTCGCAGCCAATGCGCTGGGCCGTCAGGGCATGGCGTATGGCAGTGCATTTGTGGATTACCTTAACCCCATTTGCCTTAAACAGGGGCATAAACTGCTCGGGGCTTCGCCCCGCCGTTTCAATTACCTTAACACCAGCTTCGACGGCTGCCTGGGCGTATTCATCATAGGGTGCAGGCGCAATAGTGGGGAAAATGGTCAGGTTGACAGCGAAAGGTTTGTCGGTCATTTCCCGGCACCGCGCTATTTCTTTACTCAGGTCCTCAGGTGTCGGCTGGGTTAATGCGGTTAAGGTTCCCAGTGCGCCTGCGTTTGAAACAGCGGATGCCAGTTCTGCCCGGCCCACCCATTGCATACCACCTTGCATAATGGGATATTGAGTCCCCATAATTTCAGTCATTCTTGTTTTCATCTGTTTTAGTCCAAAATAAATGTGTTTGTTTGCGTGTCTGCAGCAGGAATTACCCTGCCGTGCAAGCCGACGCCTTCACGTTCCAAGAGCTGCGCGAATGCCGCAGGTGTGGCTTCGCCGCAGGCAACCGTGCGTCGACCGTCATCGAGCCTGATAATCATTTTGCTAACGTCGGGATTGTTATCGCGATGGAAGGCTACGATATAGGTCTCGATTGTTCCTCCACCCTCCGGGGCATCGACCAGTTCTGGAGCGCTGCTACTCTCGCGCTGCCTTGTCACTGCCGGAGCCTCTCCGCTGGCTGCGGCAATGCGTTCGGGGTCGGTTGAAAAGACACTTACTGTATGCTTTGCCGCAGCCATGCCAAGCCCGGAAACATAGCCGACCTTCCCATCACCGGTGCGCAGTCGTTCAACCATTGCCGCAACCGAGTGGGTGCAATAATTGTTGCCTGGCCCTCCGGCACAGGCGAGACCGCCAGTGACTGTTTTGGGGCGAGGGTCATCAGCTGTAAGGCCTAGTGCGTCCAGGCCAAATTGAACGGCACTGGGGAAACAGCTGTAAAGATCAAACAGGTCTATATCTGCCACGCCGATAGCGGCCGCATCAAGAGCCGCTTGTGCGGCGGCCGTGCAGCCGGGACTGCTGTGAAACTGGACTCGCTCAGAGACTGTCCAGGGGTCGGTGCTGCTGGCACCGCCCAGAAACGCTACCCGTTGTTCTTTGGGAATGTTTCTCCGGTCTGCTTCCTCGGCGCTCATTACAATAAATGCCGCCGCCATATCTACCATGATGATGGAGTTCATCAGCTTCGGGTAGGGGAAATTGATCCAGCGGTTGCTGGGGTTAACGGTGGAAAAATCCTCCGCACTTCTGGCTTCGGGGAACCACGCTGCCGGATTTTGAGCTGCCACCTCGGAAAAACCAGCCATCAGCTTGCCAAGGTATGCCTGGTGCTCCTCAATGGAGCGGCCACAGTGCGCCCGTTGTGCACTTTCATACAGGGCGAAGACATCAGCTGGCAAAAACAGGCCATGGCGCATCTCCAGCGGTGAGGTCATGGGCGGTTGCCCACGCTGAAGTGTATCGATAGGCGGGTCGGCGAGCAGCCCCCAGTCGTCAAGACGAATCTTGTCCCGGGCTGCCTGCTGGCGCGACTGAAGTGACTCCGCCCCTGCAATAACAGCGACTTTTGCCTCGCCCTGTGAAATTGTCGCTGCAGCATGGTGCAGCAGATTAAGCGGTGAGCTGCCACCCGCCACCGGCTCGTGCAGGGTGGTTGGATTAGCTCCCAGTAAGCCGCTGAGGTGCTTTGTAGCATCCTCGTAGCCCCAGGACATAGTTGGTACGGTGCCTACATAGTCAGCTTCTGCCCCGATGTCTGGATTGCCTGCATCTTCAGCGGCGCGATTTACCGCCTCCCTCATCATTTTGGTGGGCTCCATGAGTTCACATGGTCCGTCGAGCTTTTCGCGTCTGCGCACTTGTGCCACTCCGACAATGACGGGCACTTGTCTATCACTCATGATGCTTACTTCCTAGGTGGCAAGAATATGACGTGCAATGGTCAGAATCTGGATTTCGGTGGTGCCGCCGCCCAGCTCCAGTAACATGGCGTCGCGCATCAGGCGCTCTACCTTGTACTCTTCCATATAGCCATAACCGGCGAGAATATGAATGGCCTCCGTGGCGACACGAGTACCCACTTCCGCTAGATAAAGTTTGGCGGCACTGGCATCGAGCGCAGAAAGCTCCTGAGAACTATCGACTGTGCCGTAGACAATGCGGCGTGCGTTGGCAACGTCGATATACATGCGAGCCAGTCTATTTTGTATTAACTGGTAATTGGCGATAGGCTGTCCGCCCTGTTCCCGTTCCTTGGCATAGTCCCGGGCAATTTCAAAGCAGCGTTCGGCAATGGCGTAGCCCATAATCGAAATACCCATGCGCTCGCGGGACAGAGACTTGCGTACGTGATCCCGGTCGCTATTGCCACCGCCCAGGATATTTTCAAGTGGAATGCGCACGTTATCAAAAAATACTTCACTGGTAGGGGAGCAGCGCATACCCATTTTTTTGAAGGGTTTTCCTGTGCTCAGGCCTTCAAATTCCCGTTCCAGTATAAATGCCTGAATGCTGTTGTCTTCTTCATTGCGGGCGTATACCAGGAATATGTCGCCGTCCGGGCCGTTGGTGATAAAGGTCTTGGAGCCATTCATTACGTAGTGGTCACCCTCGCGCCTGACTTTGCTTTTCATGGAACCAAAAGCATCCGAGCCAGCGCCGGGCTCAGTGAGACACCAGCAACCTACTTTTTCACCTTTCATAAGCGGACGAGCGTATTTTTCTTTTTGGAAAGCTGTTCCGCGCATGGCTATGTTGCCGCCACATAAGCCAACACTCACGCCAAAGCTCTGCTGGAAACCCGGGTTGATCCTTGAAATTTCGATGATGAGCTGGGCCTGGGCAAAGTCGGCCAATGCCTTCATGTCCTCGCCACCTGCGGGTTTCCCGTTCTCGTCTTTTTTACCGGAAGAATCATCGGAGTTAAACATTTGATCCACGGCGACGTCGAGGCCCAGATCCTTGATCATTTTTTTCATAAATGGAAAAACGGACTCTTCACCGGACTCAAAAGCTTCTGTGCGGGGCTCGAGTTCATTGGTCATGTAACTGCGGTACATGTCGCGTATTGCATTCTGGGTTTCTGTTAGCTGCATGAATGACTCCGTGGGTTATCCGGGCGAATCAAATGAATTAGTATTTATATTAACTTGAATAAGCATTCATGTTAATATTTCATCTTACTTTTTGCAAGCTTCCGAGAGAGCAACGCTATGTCCGATGTCAAAGAGCCGACGTCCCCCAAAGCGGCAGCTGCAAATGTCCTTCCCGCAGATGGAACATTATTGACTGCCAGGGGGGTTCGAAGCCGAGAGGCTTTGCTCAATGCCGCCAGAACCATGTTTAAAACCAAGGGCTATGCCAATACTACTATTGTCGACATCACCGGTGAGGCTGGCCGGGCGGCGGGCTCCTTCTATACTTATTTCGAAAACAAGGAACAACTGCTTGAGCAACTGGCGGAAGATTTCAAGAATGAAATTCTCACGCACATGGCCACTATTAATATGGCAAGTACTGAGCCCTACGACCTTATTCGAGAGTTGTGTGCAGTGTATTGGCGGGGCTGTCGCGATCACTCTGCGGAACTTGCCGCTATGTTTCAGGCAGCCATGCAGGATCAGAATTTTAGACGGCGCTGGCAGGAGATTCGCTCTGATACCCGTAAGAAAATTTCCGGTGCAATTGTCAATGCAGAAAAAGCTGGCCTTTCGGCGGCACCAAACCCAAACCCCGAGGCCATGGCCTCTGCCATTGGTTCGATGATGAACTACTTTTGTTACATCTGGCTAATTGACGGCGGCGAACCGGATTGCCCCATGTTGAGTGACGATGTCGCCATAGACACCATGGCAAGGGTGTTTTACCGCTCTGTTTTTGCAGCGGCGGAGCCGAGCTAATGGCCCGGCCTGCTTTTGCGTTCACTGAGCACCAGTGATAGCAGGACAATAAAGAAAACGCTACCA
Organism: Pseudomonadota bacterium; assembly: GCA_030591305.1. The sequence continues at coordinate 3,454 of JAUVBI010000129.1, read as the reverse complement.
CTGAACACCGCAGCCAATGGCCCGTGAATCTGGTATAAAAAGCCAGCGGCAATGGGTCCGACAATAAACCCGATCGCCGGGCAGGAACTCACCATTCCGGCAACGGCGCCCTGTTCCTCTGCACTCACCGCCAGAGAGGCGCCTGCAGAGATTGCCGGCATACACAGGCCCAGCGCCGTTCCCAGAAATGCCATGCCCACCGCTAGGACAGCAAAGGTCTCGAAGCTTGCAATAAACCCGGCGCCGAACAGGGCTGACAGTAAGCCCAGCCGAATAAATTGCCCCGACTCGAGCTTCAGTCGCTGCATGACCGTCAGTTGAATAAAAAAAGTAAAACTTGCCGATACCATCAGTGCCGCCCCGGTCATCTGGGCCGTCTCAATACCGCTGAGTGAAAGTTTATCCTGCAACTGAAAGCCCAGGGTTTGCTGTATGCCTGAGAAGCCGACAAACAGGCCTATGGCCGAGGCCAGGTAACGGACTATCCTCGGATCTTTATATCGCAGCCGGGTTTTGGTCGCCCTGACGGTTATTTGAGGCGGCGGTGTACGCGGCAACAGGCGCCAGGTCAACAGTGCCGCGATGGCCGTTAACAGGCCGGCGAAATAAAGTGGTGCCAGCAGGCCCAGGGTGGCTAAAAGGCCACTCACGGCAGGGCCGAGAATTGTTCCCATGCTGTTGGCGGTGCCCAGTTTGGCCATTTCCCCGGTGCGCTGCTCCCGGGAGGTGTGGTCTGCGGTATAGGCGGCGGCGGAGGGAGCGGTTGCCGCCATGATAACCGCCTGGCTGCAGCGGGCGACAAGGAGTACGCCATACAGGGTAAGGCCACTGAGCGCACCGGTGAGTGCCGCGTACCAGACTGTTGTGAATATCACTGAACCGATGGTGTAGCCCACCAGTCCGGTGATGATAATAGGCTTGCGTCCCACCCGGTCGCTGAGTCGGCCCCAGCGCGGGGCGGCGATACTGAGTACCAGCGCAGAAAGCGCGATGATGGAGGTGATTTGCAGCTCCCCCAGGTTCGCCTCGCGGCCCAGTGGCGGCAGAATGGCGAACACAAGCGACTGCCCGATACTGGTAGCCATCAGGCTCAGTATCAGGATGGTCAGTTGCTGTCGCGTGAGTTGCCTGGACAAAAAGAGGCCTCGGTGACGCCTGAGCGCCTGCTAAAAAGCTATTTAAGTTCGCTGGAGGATTTCTCCAGTACACGCCGGGCTACGATTAATTGCTGTATCTGCTGGGTACCCTCAAAAATATCGAGAATTTTTGAGTCCCGGGCAAATTTTTCCAGCAGCTCGTTTTCGCTGTAACCCAGGCTCTGGCACAGCTCTACGCAGCGCAGGGTGACGTAATTTCCCATGCGTCCCGCCTTGGCCTTGCACATGGAGGCCTCCATGGAGTTGGGCTGCTTGTTGTCCGCCATCCAGGCGGCCTTTTGCACCAACAACCTGGCGGCGTTCCACTCGGCTTCCATTTTGTACAGCTCAGCTTGCAGGGCTGAGACGCTGCCGGGCTTTTTGTCAAAACCCAGCTCCACACCTTCCTTCGCCAGTATTTCCCGGGTCAGGTCCAGTGCCGCTCTAGCAACACCAATAGCCATGGAGGCAACCGGCGGACGGGTGTTGTCAAAGGTTTGCATGACGCCACCGAACGCCTTTTTGCGCTCCTCTGCGTTGGTGGCAACGGCTGCGGTACCCAGGATATTTTCTCTGGGAATGCGGCAGTCGGCAAAAGTGATGGCGGCGGTGTCGGAGGCGCGAATGCCCATTTTGTGTTCCAGGCGGGTTACTTCACAGCCCGGCGTACCTTTTTCTACAATAAAGGATTTGATCGCCGCTTTGCCCAGGGATTTGTCCAGGGTGGCCCACACCACCAGCGTATCGCAGCGCTGGCCGTCGGTGACAAATATTTTTTCACCATTGAGTACCCATTCGTCGCCATCGGCAACGGCGGTGGTGCTGACATTGGCAGAATCCGAGCCGGTGCCCGGTTCCGTGATGCACATGGCCGCATAGGATTTGCCGTACTTTTCAATTTGCCCGGGTGTGCCCACGGCGTTGATGGCAGCGTTGCCCAGGCCGCTACCCGGCATAGCCAGCATCAGGCCCACATCGCCCCAGGACATGGCTTCGTAGGCGGCAACCGTCATCAAGTTGGAGCCATTCTTAATGTCACTGCTGTCTGGTGACGCTTTTTTTGCACTCTGCGCGGAACGGTTGCCAGCAATAAGCTTGGCAACCTCTTCCATCTCTTTTGGGTAGCTGTGTTCTTCCTTGTCGTATTTGCGGGAGTAGGGCCGCATCATGTGTTGGGCTACCTGCATCAGATTATCGTAGGTTTTGCGATGCTTGGCATTCAGTTCGAGATTTATCATGGTACTTCCTCTCATTCCTTTTATTTCTTCTGGGCGTATGGAATGCCCCGTTTACACGCTGGCCGTACCCTCCAGCAGAGCAATGGCCCTGAGGTTGCGATACCACAATTCCACCGGGTGCTCGCAGCAGAATCCATGGCCACCCAACAACTGCACGCCGTCGGTGCCAATTTTCATCGCGTGCTCGGCGCAAAATACTTTGGCCAGATAGGCCTGCTGGTGGAAATCCAGACCCTGCTCGGCCCGTGAGGCGGCGCGCCAGGTCATCAGGCGCATGGCCTCTAGCTCTATGGCAATATCGGCGATCATAAAGGCCACCGATTGGCGGTTGGTAATGGGTTCACCAAAGGCTATCCGCTCGTTGCAATACTCTTTGACGTAATCGAGCACGGCTTGACAGGTGCCCACCGCCAGGGCACAGGTACCGATACGGGATAAATCGATAAATCGCTGCAGGTCGAAGGTTTTACCCCCCAGTAAAGCGTCTGTATTTAGTTGCACATCGTCAAAGGTGAGGGTGGCCAGTTGCAGGGTACGCAGGCCCATGTGTGACTCCTGGGTGCGCGTCATGCCGCTGGGTGTGCCTTCAACAAGAAAGGCGGCGGGCCCCTCGTCATCGAGTTCGGTGATGAGCAATACCAGCTCTGCGTCCAGGCCCAGGGGCACCATGGTTTTCAAGCCGTTGACCAGGAAGCCGTTGTCATTGCGTGTGGCCCTGGTGGAAAGCTCTGTGGGCTCGAACGTGGCCCGCGGTTCCATCAGGGCGGTGGCGGCGGCAGTAAACTCTTCGGTACAGAAGCGGGGAAGGTACTTTTCCTGCTGGGCCTCGCTGCCCTGGTCCAGCAGCGTATTGACGAAGGCCAGGGGGCTGATGGCCCCCAGGGCCATGGCCAGGTCGCCGTAGGCCAGATCTTCCGCATTGAGGGCGTTGGAAATGGGTGACCGAGGTACGCCTGCACCGCCCAGCGCCTCGGGAATAGGCATCAGGGTCAGGCCCAGGTCCAGGGTTTTGTGGTAAAAGTCGATAGGAGTGCAGCCCGATGTCTCGCCGGCAGCGGCCTGTGCCCTGATTTCGGCGGC
>JAUVBI010000093.1 GCA_030591305.1 Pseudomonadota bacterium | reverse complement strand
GATCTGAAAGGGCTCCACCAAAAAGGAGCGCAAGACAAAGACCACAAACAGAACCGGGAAAAAAGACTTGGCATACTCTACAAACAGGGGCTCGATAGAGGACTTCAGAGCCTTGGCCTGGTATTTTTTGGCCTGGGAGCTGCCGCTGTCCTCCCAGTTGGGAAACTGGTCGCGCAATGCGACGACAGCACGGCGCCGCCCCGGAGCCAGGAATGCGGCATCACAGGCCCAGATAAAGCCCGTGCCAAATACCAGTATTACCAGAATGAGTGGGAAATCGATTGTCATTAGTCGCCCTTGTTTAGCGTTTGCTCAGCCATCTGTTTTCAGCACGGCAAGAAAGGCAGATTGCGGAATTTCGACATTTCCCACCTGTTTCATCCTCTTTTTACCGGCCTTCTGTTTTTCAAGCAACTTCCGTTTTCGTGAAATATCACCACCATAACACTTTGCGGTCACATTTTTGCGCAGTGCTTTCACCGTTTGCCTGGCCACAATTTTACCGCCTACAGCGGCCTGTATAGCCACATCAAACATCTGCCGTGGAATGAGTTCTTTCATTTTTTCCGTTAATACCCGACCCCTGTTCTGCACATGATCCCGGTGCACAATAATCGCCAGTGCGTCTACCCGCTCGCCATTTATCAGTACATCCAATCTGGCGAGATTGGCGGCCTCAAAACGTTCAAAGCCGTAATCCAATGAAGCATAACCCCGACTGACCGACTTCAACCGATCGAAAAAATCCATTACCACTTCTGACATGGGAATATCGTAGGTGAGCGAGACTTGAGCGCCCAGAAATTGCATGTCTATCTGCATACCGCGTTTTTCGACACAGAGGGTAATGACATTGCCCAGGTACTCCTGGGGTACCAGAATGTGGCAGCGGGCTATGGGCTCGCGCATTTCCTCTATATCGCCCGCATCGGGAAGTGCCGAGGGGTTATCCACGGTAACAACATCGCCGTTCTTCTTCACAATCTCGTAGATGACAGTGGGGGCAGTGGTGATGAGGTCCAGGTTGTACTCGCGCTCCAGGCGCTCCTGGATGATCTCCATGTGTAACATACCCAGAAAACCGATACGAAAACCAAAACCCAGGGCATCCGAAGTCTCTGGCTCGTAAAACAGGGAGGCATCGTTGAGGGTCAATTTAGCCAGTGCCTCGCGAAAATCCTCGTAGTCATCCGAGGATATGGTAAAAATACCCGCATAAACCTGGGGCTTAACGCGCTGAAACCCGGGCAGGGCCGCCACATCGGTTTGTTTGGCATGAATCAGGGTGTCACCCACAGGAGCCCCGTGAATATCCTTGATACCGGCCACCACAAAACCCACTTCACCGGCCTGTAGAACGTCCTGCATTACCCGTTTCGGGGTAAATATACCCAGACTGTCCACCTGGTGCGCCCTACCAATAGTTTTCGCCATGATTTTATCGCGCTTGCGCAAAACACCGTTCTTGACCCGCACCAGCGATACCACACCAAGGTAGTTATCAAACCAGGAATCGATGATCAGGGCCTGTAGGGGTGCCTCCCTGTCGCCCTCGGGTGGGGGAATTCTGGTGACAATCGCCTCCAGCGTATCCTCTATTCCCAAGCCCGTCTTAGCGCTGACCTGGCAGGCATCGGTCGCATCGATACCGATAATTTCTTCAATTTCGTGGGAGACTTTGTCCGGGTCTGCCTGGGGCAGATCCATTTTATTCAGGATGGGGAGAACCTCAAGGCCCTGCTCAATAGCCGTATAGCAGTTGGCCACCGATTGCGCCTCAACGCCCTGCCCTGCATCGACCACCAGCAGAGCGCCCTCGCAGGCCGCCAGAGAGCGGGACACCTCATAGGAAAAATCTACGTGCCCGGGTGTATCAATAAAGTTCAACTGATAGGTTTCACCGTCCCTGGCATGGTAATCCAGAGTGACGCTCTGCGCCTTGATGGTAATACCCCGCTCCCGCTCGATATCCATAGAATCCAGCACTTGGGAATTCATTTCTCTATCACTGAGCCCACCACAGTGCTGGATAAACCGATCGGCCAGGGTCGATTTCCCGTGGTCGATATGGGCGATAATAGAAAAATTGCGAATATGACTGAGGTCGCTCACGGTCTCAAGCTCGAGTTGGCTAAAAGGGTAAGCCGCCACGGATGGCGGCAAAAAGACGCGCGATTGTACCCTATCGACCGGGGCCTGTAACTAGTCGTCTAGTCTAAGGCCGATAAACAGCGGCGAACCCCGGCGCAACAGGCGCACCGGCACGGAACTACCCGCTTCCAAGTGATCCACCACATCCTCAAAGCTGGCTTTACCTGCAATGAGCGAAGAGCCGATAAGTGTGATGATATCACCGGGTACAATGCCTGACTCCGCCGCCGTGGAGCCCGATACAACCTTGCGCACTACCACACCACCACTGATACCGAGGCGTTCCAGCACTTCATCGGGCACCACCTCGATGATCAGTCCCAGGCGGCCACCATAGCCGCCATCGGTTTTCTGGCTGGTCAGGGCATAGCTGTCATCGGCATCCAGGCCGCCTATTTTCACCTCAACCGTCTTTTCCTTGCGATTGCGCACAACCACAACAGGGACGGTAGACCCCGGTTCCATCAGGCCCACGATATGGGGAAGATGGGCAGAATCTTCAACATCCTTGCCATCGAAAGCGATAATTACATCCCCCGCTTTCAGGCCCGATTTTTCTGCCGGGCCATCCGGCGCAAGCTGTGCAATCAGGGCACCATGGGGCCTGTCCAGACCAAAGGATTCTGCCAGATTTTTGTCGATATTCTGGATAGTGACCCCCAGCCAGCCCCGGGTTACGCGACCACCGTCTTTCAGTTGAGCCACCACATTGCGCACCACACTGACGGGAATGGCAAAGGACAAACCAATGGAGCCCCCACTGCGGGTGAAAATCTGTGAATTCACCCCCACAACCTCACCATCCAGGTTAAACAGCGGCCCCCCGGAATTACCTGGATTGATAGCGACATCGGTCTGGATAAAGGGCACGTAGTTCTCGTTCTGCTCCGTGGGAAGACTGCGACCCTTGGCACTGACTATTCCGGCAGACACCGAGAAATCGAGCCCAAAGGGAGAGCCAATGGCCAGCACCCACTCACCCACCTCTAATTCGCCAGCCTTGGCCAGGGTCAGAGTTGGCAATTTTTTTGCCTCGATACGCAACAGGGCGAGATCCGAACGCGGATCGGTACCGATAATTTCTGCGTCAAATTCACGGCGGTCACTCAGGCGCACCAGGACACTGTCTGCGCCCTCTACCACATGATTATTGGTCACGATGTAGCCGTCACTCGAGATAATAAAGCCGGAGCCCATGGACACTTGTTGCCGCTGTTGTTGGGGAGAACCCCGGTATTGAAAAAATCTACGCAGGGGCTCCGGGATATCCCTGGGGTCAATTTGATGCTGGCCAGTGCGGGAAGTTTTGTGTTCAACAAGTATCTTCACGACCGCCGGCGAACTGTCTTTTACGATCTTGGTAAACTCCGGCAACCCGGCCGCAGATGCCTGTGCCGCCGACAAAAGAGAGCTGGCCAGCAACAGGCAGCCGGCCAAAAAAGTAGTAGTGACTCGCATCATAATTTTCATTCCATGATCATTTGACAAGTTTGTGTTGAGTGCGCCGGACACGGCCTAACTAACGGTAATAATTTCAGCAGAGGAACTGACCAGCGACACCAGGCTGGGCTGTAGGGATTTGTCGGAACGGTGCTGCCATGCATGCCAGCGCACCAGTGCAACACCCAAAGAAAACCCGCCTGCGGCACCCAGGATAGCCAGGAAGTCCGGGTTGCCCCGAACCACCGTAGTGGCCAGAACTGCGCCAGCAAGCATCGTAATCAGCGGCAACATGTACACTAACAGCGAGCCCTGCAGTATCACTTTCTCCGGGATACTGATGCACACATGATCGTCAACTGTGCAATCGGCAGCCGCAAGGGTGCCGGAAAAGACTTCGATATAGTTACGACGTCCGGAAGAAATACGGTTCAGCAGGCTATGGCCACAGCCCTTGCGCGCGTCGCAGCTACCACAGGTACTCTCACGGATTGTCTCGACCCACACGCTGTCGGACTCCACGGCTACTACATGTGCTGTTTCTGACAACATGCTTATTGCACCCACGCAATCGAATCTGCCACCATTCTAGCGGTATTTACGGGTACTTCGCCAATAATAGTGACCAGTGCTGGCTTATCACCCATATGAAGCCCCCGGGTATAAGATGTGGTTCCACCCCTGCGCACTACACCCTCACCGGGCCGGATATCACCTGGCAACATCTCCAGAAATACCGAAAATACGGCCAGCCCATCGGTGTACGTCCTGCGCCTCCCCCCCGATGAAGAGTCTGTAGCGGTGAAACCGCTGGGCACCCAGCGTACCGTCCAGTCACCACCAAAATAGTGCTCAGCCCTCGGGGAACCCGGTTGCTCAGCCAGAGTGGTATGAGTGGCCCTGTGCACCAGATCAACCTCGGCAGCCTGACTGACCGCTTCGCCATAGGAGAGATTGGCAAACTGGAAGTACTCCAGGACTTTACCTCCCCGCCCTATGGTTCGGGTTTTCAATAAAAGTCCCGTTTGCTTATCGAGTTCCATGACATAGCCGTAGCGGTACATATCCCTGGGAGTGACAATAATGCGCACCGCCCTACGACCCGCTACACGCTCACCTTCGGTGACACTGAAGCGATAGTGTCCCGATATGCCACACTCATCCACAGACGCACTGCTATTGGCAACTGATTGTATTTCTGTGCCCAGGCGCAGCAATTTGTGCCCGGGGTGAATACACTCCAGGGGGTGTTCCACCCGAACCACCTGGGCACCCTGACCGGTCAATCGGGTCAAACTTTCAGTGGCAGTACCGCCGTTCACCGAGTGCGATATCTGCATGACTTGCATATCGTCACCGCGCTGAAAAGTGACAACACCCTGGTAACTGACTTCATGGGCGCTGCGTGACATATTATCCAGCCACTTCAAAGCCTCCGGACTGACCTCAGGGCATACAGCCGCTGTGGCTCGACCCGCAAAAAATACAAGAACCACAAGAAAAACGCTTGAATAACGTTTCCCGTGTAAAAAATAGGACTTTAATAACATCACCAAACTATCTCGTGGATTATTCCTGTATTTGCTCAACGCGAGTGAACGGAATCAAGCCCTGAGGAGAATTAAGCGCGGCCTGTTCAACATGTTCCTGCATATATTTTTCCATGCGCTGCTGCGCCAATTTACGGTAGGCTGTTTTTACGGTGGGCTGTAAAATAGGCACAGACTGTGTGCCGTAACTCGCCTGTATGGCCGTGGCGCCGACACTGTTAATCAAGCCCACCGGAGAGGCTCCCGCAAGGGTACTGCCATAGGGATCTGATTCTCCGATCTGGTAAAGTTGCTGACCACCAATAACCACTGTGGCGGCAACCGATGCCGCAACGGCAAAACTGGCAAACGGCTTAAGGAGACGCCGCGCCACCCCCGCAGGTTTATTTATGGGGTAACTATCGGCCTCATCATGCAGGGCCGCACGTACACGCTGGGAAATATCCAGAGATAAATTGGCGACATGGCCACCGCTATTTATGCTGTGGACGGCGCTGTAACGCACCCAGGTCTGGCGCAGTTCCTGGTCGTCACCCATGCGGGATAAAATCCGCTCCAGCTCAAGCTCATTGGCCTCGCCATCCAACACTGCCGATAGCGATTCCCGTAATCTTTCACTCATTGTCCTAATCCTCCGCGCCAGTGCGCGAGTATTTCAGTAAAACGGTAAGCCCGGGTTTCAAACGTTCCCATCAAGCTGCTCCCTGACCTGTTTATCTATCGCTTCCCTGGCCCTGAATATACGCGAACGCACAGTGCCAACAGGGCAATTCATAATTTCAGCAATGTCTTCATAGCTCATGCTATCGAATTCTCTCAGGGTGACCGCAGTGCGCAAATCTGCTGGTAATTCAGTAATTGCACGCTCTATCACCCCCTTCAGTTCCTCGCCAAAATAATTGTTCTCCGGTGTATCGAGGTCGCGCAGCGCGCCGCCACCATCGTAGTATTCTGCATCCGCCACCTCCACATCCGAACTGGGTGGCCGCCGTGACCGCGATACCAGATGATTCTTGGCTGTATTAATGGCAATACGGTACAGCCAGGTATAAAACGCGCTATCGCCACGAAACCTTGGCAGAGCCTTATAGGCTTTGATAAAAGCCTCCTGGGCAACATCCTGCACTTCGTCCGCATCGCGCACATAACGACGAATCAAGCTGAATATCTTGTGTTGATATTTCAGCACCAACATATCAAATGCCCGGTTATCACCCTTCTGCACCTTGGCAACAAGTTGCTGATCCGTCTCTGCGGCTGTCATGTCCTGCACCCCTCCCTAGTCCATGACACAACTGCCCTGGCAATCTTCTCCCACCTACCCAGATAGACAGCACAAAACAGCACAAGTTCGCTGTAATATTCACGCTCGGGCAACTTTCGCCAGTAGTAAGAGAAATGGATAGGTGAAAAGTTCCGCAACAACATATTTCCTTATTCTGTACAACCTCGTCTATACTTGAGACTCAGCACTATTTTTGAACCTAAGTCCTTGAGCTGCATGATATAATTCACACTTATCCACGGCAAGTATTTCACCTATGTCCACTACCGCCCGCGCAAATAATTCAAAGCAATATAAACACGATGTGTTGATTATCGGCAGCGGTGCTGCGGGTCTCAGCCTGGCCCTGCACCTGCCCCGCCACTATTCCATTGCCCTGATCAGTAAAGCAGATCTAAAGCAGGGCTCCACCTATTGGGCCCAGGGCGGCATGGCGGCGGTGCTGCATACCCGTGATACCGTCGATTCCCACGTTCAGGACACCCTCAATGCCGGTGACGGCCTATGCCACCGGGACGCAGTGGAGTTCACCGTTCGCAACAGCAGACGCTGTGTAGAGTGGTTGGTAGAACAAGGTGTAGATTTCGACTTACGCGAGGAGTCCGTCGATGAGGGCGGCCCCGAGTTTCACCTCACCATGGAGGGTGGGCACAGCCACAGGCGTATCATACACGCCGCAGATGCCACTGGCCGCGCCATTTCAGACGTACTGATTGAAAAAGCCCTGGCGGCAGGCAACATCGAAATATTCACCCACCGGGTGGCCGTTGACCTGATCACAAACAAGGGGCACTGCCAGGGCGCCTACATCCTGGACCGTCAATCAGACCACGTGGATTTATTCCAGGCCCGGTCGGTGGTACTGGCCACTGGTGGCGCCAGCAAAGTATACCTGTATACCAGCAACCCCGATGGTGCCAGCGGCGACGGTATCGCCATGGCCTGGCGCGCAGGATGCCGGGTCGCCAACCTGGAATTCAACCAGTTTCACCCGACCTGCTTGTATCACCCCAAAGCCAAGTCATTTTTAATCAGCGAGGCGATTCGCGGAGAAGGTGGGAAGCTGTTACTGCCCGATGGCAGCCGTTTTATGCAGCGCTTCGACGAGCGCGGGGAACTCGCCTCCAGGGATATTGTGGCCCGGGCCATAGACCACGAAATGAAACGTCTGGGAGCAGATTGTGTATTTCTCGACATCTCCCACAAATCAAAGGACTTTTTACAAAGCCACTTTCCCAACATCATGGCACGCAGCGCCGAGCTCGGCATCGATATCAGCGCCGAGCCCATTCCGGTGGTGCCCGCCGCCCACTACACCTGTGGCGGCGTGGTGGTGGACACCAATGGCTGCACCGATGTGTCGGGTCTGTACGCCATCGGGGAAACCTCATCTACCGGCCTGCACGGGGCCAATCGCATGGCCAGCAATTCATTACTAGAATGCATTGTGTACGCAGAGTCTGCCGCCAGCCATATCGAACAGACCCTACACACAGCACCGGCGTTATCACCTGCACCGGCCTGGGATGAAAGCCAGGTAACAAATTCCGACGAGGATGTTGTTATTTCACATAACTGGGATGAGCTGCGCCGCTTTATGTGGGACTACGTGGGTATTGTGCGCACCGATAAACGCCTGCAACGGGCACAGCACCGGGCACAGCTTTTGCAAGCGGAGATCGCCGAGTACTACAGCAACTACAAGGTCGGCAACGATTTATTGGAATTGCGCAATCTGGCGATGGTGGCGGAACTGATGATTCGCTGTGCCATATCGCGCAAGGAGAGTCGCGGCTTGCACTACACGCTGGATTATCCGGAGCAGTTGCCCGAGGCGGTGGATACTATTCTGCGGCCTTGAATGTGGATTAATTCCAGAAGCTTGGATGCATTCCGCTACTCTCGAAGGGGGATATGCCTCGCTTGGTTGGAACCCCACGCCCTTGCGAGGCATACCCCCGTCCGAGAGCAGCTGGCATTGTTAATCGTTAGCCTTCCAGAATTAATCTGCAGCGCAGCTGGCGCATTTGTTCCGCATCGGCACTGTCGGTAAACAGCAGGAATTTCCAACGCTGTTTCGCATGGGTCTCCTGAAATGCTGCATAGACCAACCAGGGCAGGCGCACCGAGCCGGGTAACAGCACAACAGAGACCTGCTTGCCCCGGTGACGCAAAAACCACTCCCCCGCCTCCCATTTCAGTATCGCACCGAACATAGAGTCGGGTACGGCCCGGTAAAGCAAGAACAGGGATGCAGACGTTAAAACCACACTCAGCAGTGGGTAGCCCTTCAGGAAAACGAGAATATTAGCGCAGCCTACTGCCAGGCCCAGGGCAACGATAAAGTACAGCCGATGCCTTGAAGACCTAACCGTCAGAACGTGCGAGGGTGAAGTCAAGTATTTGTTTAACAATGTCGAGCAACTCCTCCTCGTCCGTCTGCTCACGGCGCATAAACCAGGAAAATAAATCCTGATCTTCACACAACATAAGCTGCTGAAATAATTTCCTGTCCCGGGGGCTCAGGGAAGAGTAGCGCTCCTCCACAAAAGGACCCAGCACCAGGTCCAGTTCGAGCATGCCGCGTCTGGTGGCCCAGCGCATGCGATTGAGTTCCGTATCCGATATCATGGCAAAAATTTCAAGTCCTGTGGAGATCATAAGAACACATTATATCGTCAAACCCGCTCAATGGGACTATCATAGGCGGCCATTTTTAACACTTTCGGACTATCTTGTGAGCAGCCACTACACACATCTGGATAATGAGGCCCTGTTAACTATCATCGGCCCCGATTCACTGACCTTTTTACAGGGACAAACCACCTGTGACACCCGCACTGTCGATGCCAGCCATGCCATTCCCGGAGCCTATTGCACACCCAAGGGCCGTGTGGTGTGCGACTTCCTGCTGTGCGAAATTGCAGAAAATCACTACGCCCTGCGCCTGCGCCGGGACATCCTGGAACGCAGCGCCGCTGCCTTTGGCAAATATATTGTGTTCTCCAAGGCCGAATTACAACTGGACGACTCCGACTGGAACGTTTTCGCCTGCTGGGGCGATGAGGTCGGAACAGCCCTGCGGACGGTTCTGGGAGCCACCCCCGGTGAAGATCAATATGCCAGCTGCTGTGGCGAGGGTTTCATCCTGATCCAAACCGACGACGAAGGCACGCAGTTTGAGTGCTACATCAATACAGCCAGTCACCCCCAACTAGTGGAACAACTGGCTTCAACCCTGTCTCCCGGCAGCATAAATAGCTGGCGTGCTCTACAAATTGAACAGGGGATCGGTCGCATCGAAACTGCCACCGTCGAAGAGTTTATCCCGCAAATGCTGAATTACGACCTGACCGGACATGTCAACTTTAGCAAGGGTTGCTATACCGGCCAGGAGGTTGTCGCACGCATGCATTACCGCGGCAAGTCCAAGCGACGCCTGTTTCGAGCTACAATGACCGATATTGTTGACCTGCACGCGGGAACAGCGCTTTACACCGGTGAATCGAGCCAGAGTGGAGGAACTGTGGTGAACAGCGCCCTCGGTGCCAATGGCCTGCCGATTGCCCTTGTCGTTGCCCCTGTTGCAGCAGATCAAAATGTCATGCACCTGGGTGACCAGAATGGTCCGAAACTTTTTCTTGACATATCATCTGACAATACTGGTTAAATCCCAATACCGCTGGTAGCATGTTCAACCCCACATCAACTCAAGGTGGTGATCCCAATGTTTGAACGAAGTAAAGGAAAACAGACTGCCGCTCCGGCCCAGAGCCCTGTCCCGGCACACACCAGCTCTGCCCCCACCACACCGGACCCTGCAAAAGCGAGGAACACAGCAATGATTGGACCCAATATAAAAATTAAAGGCACAATCACGGGCGAGGAAGACCTCCTCATACAGGGCAAGGTTGAAGGAACCATTGAACTGGGCCAACATGAAGTTTCCATCGGCCAGACCGCAGAAGTAAAAGCTGACATCCATGCCAAGGCAGTGAACGTTAACGGTATGGTGACGGGCGATATCAGCGGTTCAGAAAAAGTCGTAATCTCCAAGTCGGGCAATGTTCGTGGCAATATTATTGCGCCCCGGGTCACTCTGGAAGACGGTGCTAT
>JAUVBI010000134.1 GCA_030591305.1 Pseudomonadota bacterium | reverse complement strand
GGCGCCTAGAACATTCAGCGGGAGAATGACGGTGATAGAAACGATAAATTAGCTAAATTTAACCCTCCCCTCTAGACTTATTTCCATCAGGGGCAGCCTTTGGTCTGCCCTGGCCTCTGTCTATTACCCTATAGTCAGGGGAACCGCAGTAACATTATGACAAGGACAGGCGCCATGACCGACCGCATCCAAAAAGCAAATTTGCAAATATCTCCCGTACTTCACGATCTGCTGGAGCAGAAAATCGCCCCCGGCACCGGTGTCAGTCCGGAGGATTTTTGGCGGGGACTGTCATCCATTCTGGAGGAATTCGGCCCCAGAAATCGGGCTCTCCTGGCGGTGCGGGACAACATGCAGGCCACCATCGATAACTGGCACCATAACAACCCCGGCGCTGACTATGATCGCGCGGCTTACCGTGCTTTTTTGGAGAAAATCGACTATTTACTGCCAGAGGGTGAGGATTTCGCCATTGAAACCAGCGGCGTCGATGAAGAAATTACGTCTATGGCAGGCCCACAACTGGTCGTGCCGGTGATGAATGCCCGCTACGCCCTGAATGCTGCCAACGCCCGCTGGGGAAGCCTTTACGATGCGCTCTATGGCACTGACGTTATTTCTGAAGACGATGGCGCAGAACGTGCCGGTGCCTATAACCCCGTGCGCGGTGACAAGGTCATCGCCTACGCCAGAGACTTTCTCAATAGCCACTGTCCGCTGTCGATCGGGAATCACTCCCAGGCCAAAGCCTATACTGTGGCCAACAACGCCCTGCAGCTTGTCCTTGAGGACGGCCAAATCGCCTCCCTGCTCGACCCCGGGCAGTTTCGCGGCTATACCGGCGAAGCCAATGCACCGGTGAGTATACTGCTGCGCCATAATGGTCTGCATATTGATATCCAGATCGACCCACTGAGTACCATTGGCGCTACCGACCCCGCAGGCATTGCGGACCTGGTACTGGAATCAGCTATTACCACTATCGCGGATTGCGAGGACTCTATCGCCGCGGTGGATGCGCAGGACAAGGCAGTCGTCTACTCTAACTGGCTGGGTCTGATGAAAGGCGACCTGAGCGAAACCCTGAACAAGGGGGGCAAGGCCGTACAACGCACGCTCAACCCCGACCGCGAGTATATCGGTGCCAATGGCGACAACCTGACCCTCCCCGGACGCAGCCTGCTTTTTATACGCAACGTCGGCCACCTAATGACCAATGAGGCCATACTGGACAGCGAGGGACGAGAAATCCCCGAGGGCATCATGGACGGTCTGTTTACCACCATGATTGCCCTGCACGACATCCGCGGCTCGGGCGACAAGAAAAACTCGCGTCAGGGCAATGTCTATATTGTTAAACCCAAAATGCACGGCCCCGAGGAAGTAAGCTTCACCTGCGACCTCTTTGACCGAATTGAGGATGTACTGGGGCTGGCCCGCAACACCATCAAACTCGGCATCATGGATGAGGAGCGCCGCACCACCATCAACCTGAAAGAATGTATTCGTCGGGCAAAACAGCGCGTGGTCTTTATTAACACCGGCTTCCTGGACCGCACCGGAGATGAAATTCACACCAGCATGGAAGCGGCCGCAATGACCCCCAAGGGCGCGATGAAGGGTGAGGCCTGGATCAACGCCTACGAGGACTGGAACGTCGATATCGGTCTGCAGTGTGGCCTGCAGGGAAAGGCACAAATAGGTAAAGGTATGTGGGCCATGCCTGCCCTGATGGCCGAAATGATGAAAACCAAAATCGGCCACCCCCAGGCCGGAGCCAACACCGCTTGGGTACCCTCTCCCACCGCCGCCACCCTGCATGCTATGCACTATCACATGGTAAATGTAAGAGAACGGCAGGATGAAATAAAGTCGCGACCCCGCGCCAAACTGGACGACGTCATCACCATTCCACTGAAGGGCGCGCAGGGCCTCAGTGCCGAGGAGATTCAGCGGGAGCTCGACAATAATGCCCAGGGCATTCTCGGCTATGTGGTGCGCTGGATTGATCAGGGTGTGGGTTGCTCCACCGTTCCCGACATTAACAATGTCGGTTTAATGGAAGATAGAGCCACTTTGCGAATTTCCAGCCAACATCTTGCCAACTGGTTGCGCCATGAGGTTTGCAGTGAGGAGCAGGTGAGAGAAACCCTGCAGCGAATGGCGGCCGTGGTTGACCAGCAAAATGTAAGCGACCCGCTATATCGGGCAATGGCTCCCAATTTTACTGATAGTATTGCCTTTCAGGCGGCTTGTGACCTGGTATTTTTGGGGAGAGAGCAGCCTAATGGGTATACGGAGCCGGTTTTGCATGGGCGGAGGCGGGAGGCTAAGGCGAAGAATGCCAAAAATTGAGTTGAGCGCAAATGAGAGTTCCCCAGCATTACTGGAGAACTCTTTTCTCTGACTAGGCAGATTGTTGCATGCCCGTCCGACCAAAAGCGGTCATGGCGTCTACGTAGTCATAGCCCAAAGCGTCAGCAACCGCCTGATGGGTTACCATCCCGGCATGCACATTCAAACCGTTACGCAGATGAACATCATCGAGCAGCGCCTGCGAGGCGCCTTTGTCAGCTATGCTCAAGGCATAGGGCAAAGTAGAGTTGGTCAATGCCATAGTCGATGTCCTGGCTACTCCACCAGGCATATTCGCCACACAATAGTGAACCACGCCATCAACGATATAGGTGGGGTCCTGATGTGTTGTCGCTTTACTGGTTTCAAAGCAACCACCCTGGTCGATGGCCACATCAACCATAACCGCACCGGTTTTCATTCTGGCAACCAGTTCACGGGATATAAGTTTTGGTGCTGCAGCCCCAGGGATTAAAACTGCACCCACAATCAAATCAGCCTGTAGGGCGTGGCGCTCAACAGATTCTGCGGTGGAGTAAACGGTTTTCAGTCGCCCCCCAAACCACATATCAAGTTCTTTTAAACGATCTATAGAGCGGTCCAGCAGTGTGACATCAGCACCCATGCCCATCGCCATTCGCGCTGCGTTAATGCCGACAACACCGCCTCCGATAACAAGTACTTTTGCAGGCTCAACACCCGGAACGCCACCCAGTAACATGCCATTTCCACCCTGGGCTTTTTCCAGGTTATGCGCGCCAGCCTGGACAGCCATACGACCGGCAACTTCACTCATGGGTGCAAGCAATGGGAGCCCTGAGCCATTTTCGGTCACGGTCTCATAGGCAATGCATGTAGCACCTGATTCAAGCAACAACCGGGTTTGCTCAGGGTCTGGAGCGAGGTGTAAGTAGGTGAACAGAATTTGGCCGGGACGCAGCATTTTGCATTCGTTCGGCTGGGGCTCCTTTACCTTGATAATCATCTCAGCCCGGGAAAAAATTTCGCTGGCCTCCTCAACAATCTCGGCACCTACCGCATGGTATTGCACATCATCGAAACCAATGGCCAAACCACCATCGCGCTGTACCAGGACTTGATGCCCGTGATGGCATAATTCTTTTACCCCGGCTGGAGTCAGCCCGATTCTGAATTCGTTGTTCTTAATTTCCCTGGGTACGCCAATCAACATAGCTCTTTCTCCTTATAATTGCCGTTAATCTAAAGAGCTATTCTATGTAGACAAAATATACTTTATCATCCTTTATTATGTATATTTTTAGTTGTTTCAGCTATTTGCGTGTAATTTAAAGCTATTTCCACCTTCACGATGAAATGGTTTATTAACAGCACTCTGAATATAAGCAATGGCACTATCAAACGGGAGCTTGCGTATCATGGACAAAAAGCTGCACCAGTTAAATAAAATTGACCGAAATATTCTTCGCGTTTTACAAAAAGAAGGGAGAACCAGCTACGCCGAGTTGGCGAGACAGGTGGGCCTGAGCACCACACCGTGTAAAGAACGCGTGAAACGGTTGGAGAGGGACGGGGTCATTAAAGGGTATCAAGCCATCCTGGATCCTGACTTTCTGGACGCAGCATTGGTTGTCATCGTACAAATTCGCCTGAATAGAACCTCGCAGGATATCTTTGAGGACTTCAAGCGCCATGTTTATGATCTTCCCGAGATTCAGGAGTGCTATCTGGTGTCGGGGAATTTTGACTATTTGATTAAGGCTCGGGTAGCCGGCATGGCGGCCTACCGGGAGTTTCTGGGGGAAACCCTGCTGACACTGCCGGGAGTACAGGAGTCAACCAGTTATGTGGTGATGGAGCAGGTGAAAGAGACATTGGCCCTGGAGATTCCCTACTAAAATCAATCCTCGCTCTCTGTATCCTTATATTGGAGGTTGGTAATTTGCTCGGAGAGCAACCCGATAAGAAAAATAATAACGCTACCGAGAAGTAGCAGAGTACTCATGTTGGTAAAACGGGCGCCACCGGCAAAAAAACTTGAGAAGTAATTTAAGACGCCCAACGCAAGCATCCCCGAGGAGATGGGAAAATAAATTTTCAGTGGCGAGTAGAGAGTACCCACTTTAAAAATAATTAGAAAAAACCGCACGCCATCTCTCAGAACATTGATATGGCTCTCACCTATTCGCTTGGAAACCGTGATAGGTACATACCCCACCGAGTACCCCGCTCGAAAAAATGCCATGGTAGACGTTGTGGGGTAGCTAAAACCATTGGGTAACAGATACAAAAAACTGAGGAACTTTTTCCTGTTCACAGCTCTAAACCCGGAAGTAAGATCTTCTATCTTACGGTTTACCATCCAGCTGGCAAAGGTATTATAAAAACTGTTCGCGCTCCATCGCGCCATGCTTGCCTGCGAGCTGCGGCCACTGCGGGCACCCACAACCATGTCGTAGCCCTCTTCAAGCTTATCCAGTAGCTTCTTGATATCGGCGGGGTCGTGCTGGCCATCACCATCCATGAAGATCAGATAGTCGCCACTGGCAGCTCGGGCACCCGACTTTATGGCCGCGCCATTGCCTTTGGAGTAGGGGTGTGAAACCACGGTTACACCCGCGTTGAGGCATACCTGCTCGGTGTCGTCCTCAGAGCCGTCGTTTACCACAATTATTTCGGCATCGGGATACAACGCTCGAAGCGAGGGCAGAAACGTGATCAAACCCTGCTCCTCGTTCTTTGCCGGTATCACAATGGAAAAGTGCGTCATTTAGTTTTCCTTATACAGGGACAATGTTTGCTGATCTGCCAACGTTAGCACACCAGCCTCCTCGAGAGCGATTAAGCGTGAGAGGGTCTTGGCCATTTCATCTTTTTTCTGCAGAGCGGTCGCGAAATGCAGCTTCATCAGCAAGCCCCGTATATTACCCGGTGATCCTAACAAAAACCTCTCGGTGTATTGATAAGCATTGCCATATCTTTCAAGTGAATTTTCCAATACTGCCAGCCCCGCATAAATATTAGGGGATGCTTTTTCCTGATACTGGTCTTTCCAGTCCCGGTCACCACGATAAGTGTCATCAAGAAAGATTACTGCCATGCGGTCAGCAAAAACAAGCCTGTCAAAGTTGGGGCACTTATTGTCCTGTAGCTGCCTGACCAGAACATTTAATGTAGATACTGAGCTCAATGGCCTTTGCGGGTCCACCGTGCCAAGAGCTGCGACGCGCTCAGGTGGTAATGGCTGGTTTACCCCACAACTGAGCGCCAGATCGCGTATATCATAGTCCCCCTGGCGCTCCTCGGGCTTAGCTTGATGCGCTTTTGCCGAATACTCGAGAGCCGCCTCAAGAGCGCCCACTTCAGCCAACAAACTGGCCATATCGGCATTTGCCCGAAAGGATTTGGGGTGTCCATTCACGTGGGTCAGGTAAAGCAGCGGCGCACTGGACCAAATCTGCACTTGAGAGCTCGTGCGCATGGCAAAAACTACAACAAAGACACCGCCCCAGACCAGCGCGGGAGTCGCTATCTCAGGCCACTTCCTAAATAGTATCGCCAGCAGCAAGGCAATACCCAAAAACAAGCCAATACCGGGAAAATAGTTGCGGTGCTCATAATATAATTCAAGCGGTAGGACCGTAGATTCCGTACTGTGGCCAACAATAAATAGCGCAATGGCGAATACCAGATAGCGACCCCATTGCCACCTCAGTAACACTACGGACGATACCAGTACGGCTAACCAGGCAAAGGCTGAATACAGCGTGGTCACAGGCTCCAGAAGTGACCGGGAGATTACAATGTCGTCGTGAAAGAGCCCCATTCTCGACACCTCGGGAAAGAGTAATTGCCCCATGTAATCCCATAAAATTCGGCCCTCGGTAAGAACGCGCTCTGACAGGCTGAAGCTTCGGCGATAATACCCCCCCAATAGGCGATCTCCTGCGAAAAAAAAGTACATGAGCACAAACGCTGTGCCACCCACAATCAACACCAGGGTGAGCAACCGCAACTCTTTTATAACTCGACCATCGACCCCCCTGAACTGAAACCACAAACATTCCATAAGCAGTAATATCGGCACTCCGACTATGGCGGTTTCTTTAGAGAAAACCCCCAGCACCAGGAAAATGAAAACCAGTACCAGACCAATACGTCTCGACTCACCCCTGATCAGAGCCATCCGCCAATATACATAGCTGATAAGAGCTGCCAGCATAAAAAACATAGCCAACATCGCCATGCGCTGGACCACATATAAGACCGTACTTACATACAGGGGCGAAAGTAGCCAGGCCGATCCGGCCAGCAATGCCAGCCAACCACTCGCAGGCGCTCGAATATGATTCAGCAGCAGGGTGAGCAACCATATAAGCAAGCTCCCATTAATCAGGTGCAGAGCAATATTGACCTTTTTTCCACCGCTGATACCCTCGTTCAGATAGAGTTTTTCCACCACAAAGCTGAGCATGGATACTGGCCGCCCCAGCGGACCCGCCCTGTCACCAAATATATAATCTTTGGCGAATTCCGGATTATCATCCAGCCCATCCAAAACCATAACGCTGGCACGATCGTCAAGAAGGGCCGGGCCGCCTATACCCGGCCAATAAATCCATGCGGTAAGTAACAAAACCAGTATCGCAACAATAAGGGGTAAGAAGTGGCCATTCAGCGTTTGTGCTCTCATCTACCAGAAGCCTGCGCCGACTCGACCGGAGGTTTGATAAACAAGGACTTGACAATAGGTAGGTCCCAGCGATTTGGATCATGGTCGAGCCAAACTCGCACGATCTCATACATTTTGGCAATATCCTGCCGTTGACCATATTCAATGACTCGATAATATTGAACGGACGAGTGGTTGGGTGATATTTTTGCAGCACGACTCAAAAGCTCTAAACGCTGCTCCGCGGGAGCACCAATAGCGACCAAAAAATTATATTTCAACAATAGCAATTCAGTTTTGCGCGACGTATGCGCGATCAATCGATCCAATAGCACAGCTGCATTTCCCTGTGCCACATCGCACCCCCCTTCACCCACGCAGTCCAGAAACCGCGACAGCGCTGCCAAATCGCTAGCCTGTAGTATTTTATTCTCCAGGGCCTCTTCCAGTTTCTCAAACCAGTGCATCTGCGGCCCAAGCCCTGGAAAGAAATAACCATCCACATACATCAGCATAACCAATGCGAGCACATCCCGTGGAGCCTCCTCATGCATTTGCAAGAAATGGTATCTGGCCTCAACCATTAATCCCTTGCTCGCCTCCTCACTCGCACCCCCTTCCCGATCATGCTTATATTTAGCCAGAAAGGCCGTGGCAGCATAGTATTGAGCTCTTATCGAAGTGGGATGATTTGCCACATTGGCCTGTGCCAATGAAAATTGGCTGGACCAAATCTGGGTCCGCAGAACAAGTAGTACCGATAATATACCCAGCACTCCACCTAAAATTAACCAGGTTCTACCCTGTCGGGCATGAATCCCGGCCGAGATAAGTAAGTGGGCTGCCAGAAGACACACCCCAATACTGGGTAAATAATTACGGTGTTCATACACCATTTCCAGGGCGAGCACGGTGGACTCCATCACATGCGCCACCAGAAAGAAGAGTAAGGAAAATAGCAGCAACGGGTACCGTGCACGCCACAGGAATGCCAGCGTAAGCACTGTCACCCATGCCAACAATGCCAGCGATGTAGTCAATGGCTGCAACAAACTTTTGCTTACAGCGATGTCATCATGATGAAATCCCATCGCCGTAATATCTGGCAGGCACAACCAAGCTAAGTACTGCCAGAGCAACCTACCCTGAGTCATCAGTCGCTCCACCATCGAAAAGTCTCGATGCTGGTAACCCGCTGTGAATATCTCGGGCGCAAACAACAGAATCAATGCGATCAGTAGCACGGGCAACAAGAAGGCAACCCAATCCAGCCACAGAGAAGGGCGACGCTGCCTCCCGTTCCACCAACCTTGAAACAGGGTCACTTCCACCGCCACCACTAACCAGGGCAGTAATGCACCATTTTCCTTGGATAAAGTGGCAATCATAGTAATCATT
>JAUVBI010000102.1 GCA_030591305.1 Pseudomonadota bacterium | reverse complement strand
GTACTCGGATGCAGTCTGGCGCTTGGCAATCTTGGCGTCCACCAGATTGGATATTCGACAGTAAGGCTGCTCGAAAATCGTGTCTACCAGCTCGCGGCTATAGATTTTCGGCAGTTGGTCCCGCACATATACCGCCGTGTGGTCAGCGAGATCACGAATTGCAATGATCTTATGTGTTGTCCATTGCGCTGTGCTCGCCACGGCATCCAGCATGTAGATGATCCACGTTTCCCAGTCCTGTTCTCTCGTAACGCCCAATAAGTTCGCGTAATAGTCATTTTTGTGGCTGATTATGTAACGGCTTAGGTAAAGAATTGGCAGGTTCAAGAGTTCTTCCTGAACCAAATACAAAAGATTGAGTATTCTTCCTGTACGACCATTACCATCGGTAAAGGGGTGAATAGCCTCAAATTGATAGTGCGCCACCGCCATGCGGATAAGAGGATCGAGGTCTGGCTCTTCGTGCAGAAGTTTTTCCCAATTACCGAGCAAATCACGTAAATGCACGTCGCCTTCGGGGGGGGTATAGATCACCTCCCCTGTTGCATCATTGGCGAGCTTTACTCCTGGCACTTTGCGAATTTCCATCTGCACGCCTTTTATTTGCGAGCAGATAGCTTCCGCCATATTGGTATTGATCGGGCGCTGAGAAAGTCCCTGCCAGCCTTCATACAACGCCGTGCGGTATCTGAGAGCCTCTTTGGTGGCCTGATCCGCGCCTCTGCCGCTATCGGCAAACTCAAACAGTTTATCTGTCGTGGTAACGATGTTTTCAATTTCAGAGCTGTCTTTTGCTTCCAGCAGAGGCAGCGTATTGATTAGCATCGTCTGATTAGGGATGAGTTCTGCGGCCTGCTTAAGCTCCGCCAGTGCAGCCCTTGCCTCAATACAACGTTTGAGCACAGGCTTGGTCTCCAGCTCCACAGCAGGTGGCAGCAGGGGCAAATCGTTGTAGGGTACTTCAGGCGTCCAAGTCATATATTTAACAATCTTGTTTTTGTCGACACATTTCGAGCTTATGTCGATACCATCGACAGGTCAAGACAACATGTCGATATATTTATATTTTATCGACATAATGTGAAGTAAGGGTTAGCTCTCCTGAGAAGCCCCCTCCCCAGGGATCTATGAGAACCGGACAGCTTATGTGTTACTAGCATATTCTCCTTTAGGCCTTACATGGATGCCGTTAATCCGTTATTCTCGGTATATGATTACATCGTTCGGCGACAGAGGCGCTTCTGATCTCTTTCACGGTATATCTAGTCGCTATGCCAGAAAGCTTCCAGGCCAGATACATGAACTCGCGCTTTACAAGCTCGATGTTCTGAATGCTGCGAAGGTCCTTGATGACCTTCGCTCTCCTCCGGGCAACAGGCTCGAGCCATTGCGAGGTGAACTCAAGGGCTTTTATAGCATTCGTATTAACTCTCAGTGGCGCATCATTTTTCGCTGGACCCAAAATAGCGCAGCTGATGTTCAAATTGTGGATTATCACTAAACAGGAGGCACTACATGATTCCCAGCAATAGAATCGCAACACATCCGGGGGTGATTTTGCTCAAAGAGTTTCTGGAGCCACTGGAACTAACACAAAAAGCGCTCGCTACCCATGTCGGCATTTCGGTCCAGCGAGTCAATGAAATAGTGCGTGGCAAGCGCGGTGTTACACCAGAAACAGCATGGCTTCTTTCAGAAGCATTGCGAACAACACCTGAGTTTTGGCTCAACCTTCAGTCCGTACATGAGTTGTCTGCAAGCCGCCCTAATCGCCATGTCGAACCATTAGTCGCGGCAGGCATGTAACAAGACTATGTTGCGGACTGTAGATCGGCGCCGATATATCATGCCGATTTACAACATGCTACAGGGGACACCCCCTCTGCAAAAAAACAACTAGTGTTTCGCCACCTCCAACACACCATCGTCGGGCCCATATTCAGAGCGTATTAACAATTTCTGGTAGTTGTCCTTATCTACCTGTGCCCTGGCAGACTTATCGGTGACAGAAAACAACCAGCATACCAGCAGAGCCAGGGGCAAGGTAAACAGCGCCGGGTAGTTATAGGGGAACAGGGCTTTCTCAAAACCCAACACCGAAACCCACACCTGGGGGCCAACAATAATCAAAATCACAGAGGACGCCAAACCCACCAGCGCACCTACAATTGCGCCTCGAGTCGTCAGTCCTGGCCAGAATAGCGACAGGAACAGTATGGGGAAATTGACAGAAGCGGCAACCACCATGGGCATGGCGGCGATAAACGCAACATTCTCATTTTGAAATAAGATACCCAATATCACGGCAATCACGCCAATCACTACCGTTGTCAAACGAGTCAGCATCAGCTCTTTTTTAGGGTTTGGCTTCCCTTTGCAGATCATCTCAGCGTACAAGTCATGCGAAATGGCGGCCGCACCGGAGACGGTGAGACCCGCCACAACAGCCAGAATAGTGGCGAAGCTCACCGCGGACATAAAGCCTGTAAGGAAGTCACCACCCACTGCAGTGGCAAGGTGTATCGCAGCCATATTGTTACCGCCAATCAATTTTCCATCCGCTGTAAAAAATTCTGGATTGTTATACAGCATCATCACTGTTCCAAAACCAAGAATAACCAACATAAGATAGAAGTAGCCCATAAATAAAGAGGCATAAAAAGCCGACTTCTTTGCCTCCTGCATGCTTGGCACCGTAAATAAGCGCATCAAAATATGGGGCAAACCTAATATGCCAAATAACATAGATACCAAAATCGTCGCTATTTGTATTGGGTCTTTAAACAACACACCGGGAGACAAAATGGCACCCCCCCGCGGGTGATTATCGGCAGCGGCAGCCATCAGGGTGTCAATACTAAAGCCAGCTTCGTTCATCACCAAAAAAGCGGTAATTGTTACGCCTATCATCAGTAATACAGCCTTGATAATCTGTACCCAGGTTGTTGCCAGCATGCCTCCGAACGTCACATAGGCCAGCACCAGGCCACTGACCAATATAACGGCAGACTCATAAGGCAGCCCGAACAGCAGCTCAATCAACTTCCCGGCGCCAACCATCTGCGCGATCAAGTAGAGAATAACGACAATCAGAGTTGACGAAATGGCCACAAGTCGAATACCGGACTTCTCAAGGCGCATGGACACAACATCGACAAACGTAAACTTGCCCATATTTCGAACACGTTTGGCCAACAGGAACAGCATGATGGGCCAGGCAGAAAAAGCACCAATGGCCAGCACCAGCCCATCGAACCCACCCAGATATATCAAGCCGGTGATACCCAAAAAAGAAGCGGCCGACATGAAATCACCTGCAATAGCAGTGCCGTTTTGCAAGCCAGTAATCTGGCCACCCCCCGTATAAAAATCTTTACTACTTTTAGTGCGCTTGGATGCCCAGTAGCTGATGACCAGTGTAGCGGCGACAAAAATCAGGAACATGGTGATGGCAACGGGGTTGAGCGGCTGGCGCTCTATCTCGCCTTCGATTGCTCCCACCGCCCCGGCATTCTGGGCAACCAGTAATCCAATAATGGATAAGAAAAAGTAACGAGCGGATACTGCTGTAAAAAACCTCATGTTATTCACCCCGCCCACTGTCAGTATTTTTTTCACTGTTGATATATAGGAATATCAACTCAAGAATAATAAAAATAACTATCAGGGAAACATACAAAACCAGTGACCCTGTTATATGCGAATCACCTATTGTCTGACCCAAAAAAGATCCGGCACTGGTGTAATTCAACACATAGGAAAAATAAAGCACTATAGTAAAGCCCGTAAACAGAAGTCGCTGCCGAACTTTTTTCTCTATAGCTACAAGCTTTTCGCTGTCATTCATCTAAATTACTCCTTCATATTCTATTTATCGTATCGATCATAAGGACTGTTCATGGCAAGCTGAGCACTCTCGCATGGGGCCGGAATCTTCATCGTCCAGGCGTTTTTCTACATGACAGCCGAAGCAGAAGTCATGAAATGTTTTTTCCATATCACCCGTCACATCCGGTGAATACCTGTGACAGTTATAACATGTTCCCCCGCCAGCCTTGTCGGTAAAGTTATGGTGGCACTGTGCGCATTGGGTCTGCGCATGATCACTGTGCTCGAAGGAAACAGGCAATAGCACATGCTCTTTTATGTTGCTGCTGCGATAGCTCTCGGCAAGCCACAAAATAAGCACCGCCAGAAGCAGCCCGCCAACTGTAAACGGCCATATTGCCGGCGTTTTCATAGACTGCTAATCACTTGAATTCTGCCAATCAAGGTTATTCAGAAAGGCATAAAGGAGACTGAAAAGCAGTGCGCCAAACGTACAGCCATAGCTGAATCTACGAGAATATCTGCTACTGTCCCGCACACGTGAAGCCCTTGCAGGTACGGCGGGCACCTTATCCATTGTGTAATAGGCTACGACACTAACTGTAACAGCTGCCAGCAAGCCTTTCTTCCAGTAACTGTTGAGGTAAAAACCACTGAGCAGAATGTGGTAAAACAACAGCCCCAGAGCAGTTATGGCCACCATGGCATGCACATGTCGAAACAAATGATAGTCTCGCCACAAAAGACGACGTAGTGGGAAAATAGAGAATGCTAGCAGAAGCAGCATTAAAATTGTCGCCAGCAGACCCGATAGTATGTGCAGTGGCGCGGTTGGCTTCAGGTATTCCAGCAGCAGCGGCTCGATTGCCAGCAATACGCCGATATGACCCCCTATGAGCAGTATTACAACATAGCCCAGATCTCTATGTAGATTGGCAAAAAAGCGTCCGCTATAGGCGGGAAAACTGTGCGGCCTTCCTTTGTAAACAAACAGTAACAGGCACACCGCCATGGCCATGTAGCCCATCGCGTTCGCCCAATCCCACAGAAGCCGTATCCCCGGCGGGAACGGAAAGATAGAAATAATTAATATAGGTGCCAACATACAGGCCGCCAGTAGCACCGCAAATTTAAGTGCCTGGGGGGCGGTTTTCTGCCCAGTTTGCAATTCGGGAGGACTCCTCATAGTTCAATAATATATCGGAAAAGTGGCCGCTCTATCTCTGATCGAAGTCCACCACCACCTTATCACTTATCGGGTGGGCCTGGCAGGTAAGAATAAAGCCCGCTTCCTGCTCCCCCGGCTCCAGGCCATGTGTAATATCCATATCAACCTGGCCCTCGATCAACTTTGCTTTACAGGTTGAGCAGACACCGCCCTTGCAGGAATAGGGTAAATCAATACCGTGATTCAGGCCGGCATCCAGTACGTTTTCGCCATCGGCCGACAATTCAAACTGGCTGGCGCGACCATCCATGATAACTGTGACATCACTGGTTTTTCCGCCGTATTCTCTGGCGCGAGCATGGTGTTTTTCGACAATGGCCCGGGCATCCTCAGCAGAGGAAGCGAACAGTTCGTAGTGGATGTTTTCTTCACAGGCACCCACCGTACGCAAGCCACGGGAAACTTCTGATATCATGGATTCCGGGCCACAGATAAAATATTCGTCAAAACTTTTTAAATTAACCAACTGTCGATTTAGCTCACCGCCTTTACGATTATTCATTCGACCGTTAAGAACATCACAACCCTGATCTTCGCGACTGAAAATATTCACCCAGTGAAGCCGCGTCATATAGCGGTTTTTAAGGAAACTCAATGTCTCACGAAACATCATAGTGTTAGTGCGCTGATTGCTGTACAGCAGGGTTACCCGACTATTGGGTTCCTCTTCCAGAATAGACTTGATATTGGATACCACCGGAGTGATGCCACTACCGGATACAATAAACAGGTAGTTTCGCGACTGCCCGGCATCCAGTTCTGTGTAAAAATTCCCCTGGGGTGGCATAACATTGAGTGTGGCTCCCGCTTCAAAGGTATCGTTGGCGTAATTGGAAAACACACCCCCCTCTACTCTCTTGATGGCAACCTGCATGGCCTCATCATTAATACCTGAACAAATAGAGTAAGAGCGCCTGACCCGCTCTCCCTCTACCGTCGACTCCAGGGTCAAATACTGTCCCTGTTTATAATTAAAGGTTTCCTGCAACTCGGGGGGAACGACAAAACTAAGCCTGATGGCGTTATCGGTCTCCGGCGCCACAGCGGCAACGGTCAATGAATAGAACTGAGAATCTGACATAACAACTTCCTGATTGAGTAACCCATAGTAAAAGGCTAAAAAAATCTAAATTGGTTTAAAACGATCAAAGGGTTCCGCACAATCACTACACTGGTACAGTGCCTTACAAGCGGTAGAACCAAACTCACTGATACAACGGGTATTTTCCGAACCGCACTGAGGACAAGTGACCCTATTATCGGCCTGGCCTGGAGGCGCTATACCGTAGTTACGCAGAGCCTCCTGCGCTTCATCTACTATCCAGCTGGTAGACCAGGCCGGTGATAATCGCATGACGACTTCACTATTTGAATAACCACCCTCCGCCAGAGCACTGACAACGTCCTCGGTAATAACACCCATCGCCGGACAACCCGAATAAGTCGGCGTGATGGTCACAACAACTTTATCCTCACGCAACTCAATGTCCTGCAAGATACCCAACTCCCAGATGCTGATTACCGGGATTTCCGGGTCTTTAACTACATCCAGTAGTGCCCACAACTTCGGCTGGGCAGAGTCTGCCCGTCGCATGCGGCGCTGGTATTCCTCAAGCGGCAGCGCAAAAATAGTGTCGGCCGTGTTATTCACCCTACCATTCCTGTCCCGGGTAAGCGCGCTGCACAAACTGCAAATCGCTGAGCATATGTCCCAGGTGTTCGGTGTGTAGACCCTGGCGTCCGCCCCTGACAGACCAGCCGTCTGCGGGCACGTCAATAGTAGCCTCACTAAAGGTTTCTCTTACCGACTTTTCCCAGCCGTCTTTCAATGCAACGCTGTCCACGGCAATACCCTTATCGGCAAGCCCCCGTTCCAGTTCATCCAACTCGAACACCTCGGGCATATAACCCCACAGGTCATCCACCGCCTTTTGCATACGTGTGTGGCTCTCCTGGGTACCATCACCAAGGCGCAACACCCAATCGCGACTGCGACGTAAATGGTAACGGCTCTCCTTCACTGACTTCGCAGCCACCGCAGCCAGCATCTCGTCACTGGAGTCGCACAAGCGCTCCATAAACATCAAGCTGTATTCGTCCATCAGGTACTGGCGCGCCATAGTAAAGGCAAAATCACCCCCGGGTAATTCATGAATCAATAAATTGGTAAACTCACGGCAGTCACGCTGGTAAGCATAACTGTCCTCGGTAAACTCTCCACCATCGATATCAGCGGCATAGCTGTAAAACATGCGCGCTCGGCCAATAAAGTCCAGGGCCACATTGGTCAGGGCCAGGTCCTCTTCCAGGAAGGGGCCATTTCTACACCATTCGGACAGGCGGTGGCCCTGCACCAGGGCATCGTCTCCCAGGCGTATCGCATATTGTTTAATCATTTCTTTGGCATTGTTGTCAGTCATGACGCACCCTCACATATTATTAACTTCATCGGGCAACTGGTAGTGCGTTGCATGGCGATAGGGTTTGTCGTCGTGTGGATCGTAAAAGCTCTCGCAATCGTCTTCCTGTGAGGCGACAATATCGGAAGAATTAACCACCCATATACTCACACCCTCACTGCGCCGTGTGTAAACATCCCGCGCATATTCCAGCGCCTGCTGGGCATCTTCAGCGTGTAAGCTGCCGACATGTTTGTGATCCAGGCCCCGCTTGGAGCGAAGAAATATTTCGTACAATTTCATATGGTCTGACATGATAGTTCCTCTCTAGGCAGCTGCTTGATCAGCGCGTTGACGTTTTTTCTCTTCGTAGGCTGTAATTGCATCCCGCACCCACTTGCCCTCTTCCTGAGCCTTAATATGGTGTGCCATACGCTGACGGTTGCAGAGCCCATTACCGTTTATCACCTGTTTAAACTCTTCCCAGTCGATCTCACCAAAATCGTAATGCCCGCGTTCCTCATTCCACTTGAGGTCAGGGTCGGGGATTTTCAGGCCGATAACTTCCGCCTGTTTAACACTTTGATCGACAAACTTCTGACGCAGTTCATCATTGGTCTGGCGCTTTATCTTCCACTTCATGGACTGCGCTGTGTGGGCTGACTCTGTGTCGTGTGGGCCAAACATCATCATCGAAGGCCACCAGAAGCGATTTAATGCATCCTGCGCCATATTTTTCTGCGCATCACTACCCCGCATTAACACCATCATAATATGATAGCCCTGACGCTGATGAAAACTCTCTTCTTTACAGATACGCACCATGCCTCTGGAATAAGGTCCGTAGGACGTACGCTGCAAAGAAACCTGGTTGACGATGGCAGCGCCATCAACTAACCAGCCAATAGCGCCCATGTCGGCCCATGTAACAGTGGGGTAGTTAAAAATGGATGCATACTTTGCCCGCCCATCATGCAGGGCGTCATTCATTTCCTCCCGACTGGTACCCAGAGTCTCTGCCGCGCTGTACAGATACAGGCCGTGGCCTCCCTCATCCTGCACTTTGGCCAATAAAATACACTTGCGATGCAGTGTGGGTGCACGGGTAATCCAGTTGCCCTCGGGCTGCATGCCAATCACTTCCGAGTGGGCGTGCTGGGACATCTGGCGCAGCACATTCTTACGGTATTTTTCCGGCATCCAGTCCTTGGGCTCAATTTTTTCCTCAGCGTCAATTCTGGCCTGGAATTTTTCTTCCAGTTCAGCTTCTGTCAGCGCTCTTGTCATGCCTTTTCTCCGCTATCACTTAACAACGTTCGATAATCAGGGCAATGCCCTGACCAACTCCAATACACATTGTGCACAGGGCATACCGCCCACCTGTGCGTTGTAATTCATACACTGCCGTGGTTACCAGGCGTGCACCACTCATTCCCAGAGGATGTCCCAGCGCTATGGCCCCGCCATTGGGGTTCACATGTGCGGCATCATCTGCCAAACCCAACTCCCGTGTTACCGCCAGACCCTGCGCAGCAAAGGCTTCATTGAGTTCAATGACATCCATATCATCCATACTCAAACCGGTACGAGCCAACACCTTGCGGCTTGCCTCTACCGGCCCATAACCCATAATACGAGGCTCCAGACCACTGTTTGCCATTGCCAAAACTTTTGCTTTAGCAACTAAAGAATACGCTTCAACCGCCTCAGATGAAGCGATTAACAAGGCACAGGCACCATCATTTACACCGGAGGCATTGCCTGCTGTCACTGTACCGCCCTCTCGAAAAGGCGTTCCTAA
Organism: Pseudomonadota bacterium; assembly: GCA_030591305.1. Next base: position 884 of record JAUVBI010000102.1, on the reverse strand, counting down.
TTTTGCCAACGCTTCCGATGTGGTGGCCCTTGGGTGCTCATCGACGCTCACCACAATGGGTTCGCCCTTGCGCTGAGGTATGGTCACAGGAACAATTTCATCGTCAAAACGCCCCTCCTGTTGTGCTTTAGCTGCACGCTGCTGGCTGCGAAGGGCAAAAGCATCCTGGTCTTCTCGGCTGATAGCAAAACTTTCGGCCACGTTCTCCGCTGTTTCAGGCATGGAGTCGATGCCGTATTGCCGCTGCATTAGCTTGTTAACAAATCGCCAACCCATTGTTGTGTCATACATCTGCACATTGCGACTAAATGCTGTAGCCCCTTTACCCATCACAAAAGGTGCGCGAGACATAGACTCGACACCACCGGCAATAGCCAGGTTTATTTCGCCGGCCTTAATAGCACGGGCCGCCGTGCCCACCGCATCCATACCAGAACCACACAGACGATTGAGTGTCACACCGGGCACAGCCACAGGAAGCCCTGCTAACAGCGCACTCATACGCGCTACATTGCGGTTATCTTCACCCGCCTGATTAGCACAGCCGTACCAGACATCATCGACACGATCCCAGGCAACCCCTCTATTGCGCTCCATTAGGGCCTTAATGGGAAGTGCACCCAGGTCATCGGGGCGCACAGACGACAAGCCGCCACCATAACGCCCTATAGGAGTACGAATTGCATCACATATATAGGCTTCTGCCATTACACAGGCACGGGCCAATTCATCTGTATCCATTATATTTATTCGCCCTTATAGCCAGGTGGCCGTTTTTCGAGGAATGCTTTAACCCCTTCCTGATAATCATAGGTCTTGCCCGCTGCGCGCATCAAGTCTCGCTCCAGATTCAGTTGCACATCCAGGGTATTTGCCGCAGAAGC
>JAUVBI010000188.1 GCA_030591305.1 Pseudomonadota bacterium | reverse complement strand
CCAATCCAGTTGTTATCCGGCACTAGGCGTGGATAATGGCGATCTTCCCTGTGGGTATATCGGCTCAAGCCCGCTAGAATTCTGGAGAAAAGAACATGATCACCGGCAGTATTGTCGCCCTCATAACACCTATGCACACAGATGGTAGTGTGGACTGGGCCAGTCTCGACAGGCTTCTCGATATGCATCTCGCTGCGGGAACCAGTGCCATCGTGGCCGTTGGCACCACCGGGGAGAGCGCTACCTTGAGTGTTTCCGAGCACTGTGAATTTATCAAGTACTGCGTCACCTATATGGCGGGTCGTCTGCCGATTATCGCCGGCACCGGTTCAAACTCGACCCGTGAGGCCATTGAGCTAACCGAAGCGGCCACAGAAGCCGGTGTTGATGCCTGCCTGCTGGTGACACCCTACTATAATCGCCCGACTCAACGCGGTTTGTTTGAGCACCACAAGGCAATTGCCGAAGCGGTGGCAGTGCCCCAGATTTTATACAATGTTCCCGGTAGAACCGCGGTCGATATGCTAAACGATACAGTGGTTGAGCTTGCCGGCCTCGATAATATTGTCGGCATCAAGGACGCGACAGGCGATAAGGCGCGAGGGCGAGAGTTAATTGACCGCTGTGGCTCACAGATTGCCATCTACTCCGGTGATGATGCCACCGCCATGGAGTTGATGCTGAGCGGCGGCCACGGCAGTATTTCAGTTACAGCTAATATTGCGCCACAGGGCAGCGCTGCCCTGTGTCAATACGCCCTTGCAGGTGACCGGGTCGCGGCTACTGCTGAAGATGATAAACTGGCGTTATTGAATAGCGCATTGTTCCTTGAGGCGAATCCCATTCCGGTAAAGTGGGCGGCCTACCATCGGGGAATGATAGGGCCGGGTATACGACTGCCTCTGACTGTCCTGGATGAGCAGTATCACGCGCAAGTTGTCGCAGCTATGGAGAGTGCAGGAGTTTGAAAGCGAGCAGAATGACAAACATTGAAAAAATCGCACGGGGTGTGACCGTTGTCGTGGCACTGTTGGGGCTCAATGCCTGTGGTTATCTTTTTGGGGATGGTGGTATGTTTCGCGACCCCTCGGAAGATTATAAAAGAGCGCCTGAAGTTCCTGTACTAGCTGTTCCCGAGGGCAAGAATGCAGATTTTTCCCAGGAAATATATGCCATCCCCCAGGTGGACGATAGTCTTATTCTCGAAGGGGAATTTGAAGTTCCAAGACCCTCGCCACTGGTAGCTGGGGTCAGTGACGAAATTGTACGGATACAAAAATTGGGAGACCAGACCTGGGCACTGGTGGCCATGGCCCCGGGAGAGGTCTGGCCCCAGGTCCGCAGTTTTGTGACCGCCTCGGGGCTGCAAATAGCACGGGTAGACGCGCGCTCGGGTATTATGGAGTCTGGCTGGGTTGAGTTAAAGGGCCAGCCAATGGCCGCGCGCTTCAGGTTCCGCATCGAGCAGGGTGTACAGCGCGGCAACAGTGAGCTTCACGTGCTGCAAATGAGTCAGGTGGGTGATGTTAGCAGCTGGCCTGCCACCTCGGATAACAAGGAGCTGGAAGCTGAAATGCTGCGGGGTGTGGCCCAGTATATTGCCAACAGCACCGATGCGGCCTCTGTTTCCATGGTGGCCGACCAGGCCCTGAGTGCCAGTGGTAAAATATCCCTGCAGGAGTCTCCGGAGGGTTACACTTTTGTTCAGGTTGGGCTGCCTTTCAGTCGTGCATGGGCCTCGCTGGCGCGTTCCCTGCAACGCTCAACCTTTGAGATTACAGACCGCGATCGTAGCTCCGGCGTGTATTATGCCAAGTTTATTGGGCCAAACGCTGAGGAAGATGACGGCTGGTTCGATTGGTTATTCGATGAGGAAGAGCATCCCATGGCCGGGCGTGATTTCCTGGTCACAATGACCTCAGAAAATGAGCAGCAGGTTGTTATCAGAATTCAATCGGCAGCGGGCGGTGAACCCCTGGGCAAGCGCGAAGAGCAGGGCTTGTTAACCCTCATCAAAGGTAGTATTAACTAAGGTAGTACAGCCATGCGATTTGCCTCTCTCGGCAGCGGTAGCAAGGGCAATGCAACCCTGGTTCAGGCTGGCGATACCCTGGTGATGATAGATTGTGGTTTTTCACTGCGGGAAACCACACGTCGGCTTGGCCTTCTCGGCTTCGAGCCGCATCAGCTGGATGCCATTCTGGTCACACACGAACATTCCGATCATAGCTCCGGGGTTGCCATACTATCGAGAAAGCACGGTATCCCGGTGTATTTGACCCACGGCACGGTGGGCAGTGGCCGCTGTGATAATTGCTTTTCCCACCGACACTTCAGTTTCACTGAACGCTTCTCAATTGGTTGTCTGGAGGTTCAGGCTGTGGCGGTGCCTCACGATGCCAGAGAACCCTGCCAGTATCGTTTTTTCTATAGGGGGAAATCCCTGGGGGTGCTCACTGACCTTGGCAGCATTACGCCCCATGTGGTCGACAGTTACCGGGGCTGCGATGGTCTGGTGCTAGAATTTAACCACGACCGGCAACTATTGCGCGATGGCGTATACCCCCATCATCTCAAGCACCGCGTGGGAGGTGACTGGGGGCATTTGAATAATATGCAGGCGGCTGCCCTGTTGGACAAGATCGATCACACCATGCTGCGCCATCTGGTGGTTGCCCATGTGAGTGAGAATAACAACAGCCGCCAGCACGCCGAGCAGGCTTTGCTGTCAGTGATACCAGCTTTGGATAATGTTGTCTGGGCCGACCAGGCAAATGGCTTTGATTGGTTAGTTCTGGATTAATTGACCCAAAAGTGGTGTTGGAGGCATTGGACGGACAGCGGGGCTTCTGTGCCAAACCTGACATACTACACGTCAGAATCCATAGTCTCCTCAGCTCGGCGGTCCCGCTTCCAGCGTCGGTTGGTCCACAGCCAGCTTTCTGGTTCGCTTCTAATGGCCATCTCGGCCAGGGCGACAAATCGTTCGGTAATCTCATGTGATGCCTTGTCATAGGGCGGTTTGGCAATTTCGTGAAATTCCATCTCGTAGTATCCCCGTTTTACCCTGCGGCATTGTACGAACAACACCGGGAACCGGGTCATCTTTGCGATGGTCTCGGTGCCCAGGTAGAACGCCGCTTCCCCGTTCATAAATGTGGTCCAGAGGCCTCGCTCATGGCGGGTGGGAGATTGATCCGCCACCATAATAAACAGCCTGAACTCCTTGCGCCGCCGCAGTATGTCTTTTCCCGACTCCGCCATGGGCAGGGGGCGGGAGCCAAACTGGCTGCGTATGTCGAATATGAGTTTGTCAGTTGTTTTATCGTGCAGTGGTTTGAATACAGGGTCTATGGGGATATCCAGAATACTGGTGGCTCCGTGTAGCATCCACTCCCAATTGCCCTGGTGTATCGCAGTAATAATCACAGAGTCGCGGTATTGGTTGCTGTATTCCTCCAATAGCTCTGGGTTGACCAACTTTATACGCTTGCGGAAGTCATCTTTGCTCATGCGCCGGGCTTTTATAATTTCAAAAGCCGTTTGCGTGAGCTGTTTGTAGAACTTTTTCCCCAGAACTGTGATCTCCCTCTCGCTTTTGTCAGGAAATGCCATGCAGAGGTTATTGCGAACCACGTCTTTGCGATAAGCTACAAAGTAATAAAGCACTATGTAGGCTACCCACGCCGCACCATAGAGAAGGGGAAAGGGAAGCCAACTGAGTGTGCGATAAAAAATCATGGGTGTGCTTATCCGCAGTGGCCGGGTAGTTTAAGGGATTCGATCCCTGGAAATGTCGAAGAGCCGGGGCACTGTAAGCTCGTATTGTCGCTCAGGTCCAGCAGGCGCAAGGTGCGTAGCTGGTACAGTGGAACGGGGTCGACCACGATATTATCATCCAGGTAGAGCTCTTCCAAACCTGTCATGGTAGAGATTTCGGCCAGATTACGGATTTTGTTGGATGACAGTTTGAGTTGAATGAGGCCGGTGAATATACCCAGTCCGTGCAGAGTTTCAATACCTGCATGACTACAGCTCAAGCGGATCAGCTGGCTGGCGCTGGTGATATTGTCATCAATGATGCTCTGCTTGATGCATTCATAAAGAGCTCGATCGGGTATATCAAAATCCCTGAAGAGTGGTTTGGGTGTATACACCAGTTTGTCGTTGACGGTGAAATCATAACTTTCACAGCCAGCGAGTAGAAAGAGCACTGCAAAAATGGCTATATTTGGTTTGCCTGTGAGCATGATGGAGCTACCCGTTGAAATTAGAGTTATAATGCTAGCCTGTCGCGCGCACAAAAACGAGTGTCACAATGCCTGATTCAAGGAAAACTGAGCCCCAGGCCATAAGTATTGTACAGCGGGGCAATCTCAAGGCGCTTGAGAAAACCATGCGCAAGCAATGGCGCCTGGGACAGAACATTGTTCTGTGCTGGAGTGCTGACGAACGCGGCTTGTTGGTATTGTTTGTGCCACATTATTTTCTGGGAAACTACTGTGCCGTTGGCGATACGGATGCTGCTGACGGCATGGATAATGAAGCGTTTATCCGTGAGCTGGTGTCAGGCGAGAGAAGAAAGTCCCGGGAAGAGTTGTTCGCCGTGGCGGCCAGGCTGGACGTCTCCCCCACATTTATCAAACTCAATACCGCCCTGAGCGATGAGGCCTGTCTGCTGGCCGAGGTTGAGCAATTAATCAGGCGCTACGGCATCAGCTACGTAGAGAGCCGTGCGGTGCTGCTGTTCGATATCACCGGTTTTTCTCTACGCACGCCCTTTGAGCAGGCCAGTCAGCTCAACAGCCTTTCCTATTCGATGAATTCGGCTTATAACAAGCTGCTGGCCCACGGCATTGAAATAAATTTCGCGCGCACGACAACCGGCGATGGCTATTACGTCTGGAATCGTGACCTGGGCTCCACTGCAGATCGAGACCTATTCTGCTTTATGCTATTGGTAGTAGCAGATAACGCCGTTGCACGGGCCGCCTCAAGGGGTAATACAACGCCTGTCATTCGAACGGCCTATCATATAGGCAGCCACTATGAGCTCTACCAGGCAGAGGGCGTCAACCCGACGATCTTCAGTTATATCGTGGGTGATGTCACCATTGAACTGGCGCGTATGGTAGACCTGATTGAACCTCACCAATTGTTGATGGGTGACTTTGTGTGTGAGATATGGGATCACGACTGCCAGTCAAAAGTGGCAGCCACAACGCAAAACTTTGTACAGGCCTGTGACCAGGAGGGCGGTAATCTTGCCGGAATTCAATTGTCCGGAAAACTGATTTCCTCTGTGCGCTGTTATCTCACCCAAGGGGAGGGCTACTCGGGGAAAAGCACCGCCCGGCGATTTAAAGTGACGGACAAACACGGGTTGTCGCGTCACGCCTATAATTTACAACTGGACTTAGACCTTGAAGGAGATCTGTTGAGGCTGGGCCTGGACGAGAGTGCATTGCCCGGTCGGCCGGAGGCTTCCCCGGTACAGGAGGAGGCTACTCAGCAGGGCGATGTCGAGGAGCCAGCGAGCACCGAAGATTTAATAGTAGACTTGGCTGCGGTATTAAAAAAACGAGCGAAAAATGCCATTATTGAGGGCTGAAAAGTAATGACACTGTCTCAGCGTAGCAGGCACATGGATGTGAGTAACACAGTCGATGTCAGCGACCCTGAGTGTGTGTTGTCAGCCCTGCGCTCAATTCTTGATGCGCGTTACCCCGGCTTTGATTTTTCCCCGGTCGATACGCTTATGGCAGGTTTTTGTCGCCTCTACCGTGGCGACTTTCCACAATACTGGGCCTGCGAAACGGCCTACCATAATATGCAGCATGTGCTGGATGTCAGCCTGGCGATGGCCAGGTTAATTGATGGTTACGATGGCAGCTGTGCCGAGGAAGACGCTGTTGGCCCCGAATTGGCGCTGTGTGGTATCGCCGCCGCCCTGTTTCACGATGCAGGTTATATTCGGCGCCGCGATGATAATAGTTGTAGTAATGGGGCGGCCTATACACGAATTCATGTGAGTCGCGGCATTGAGTTTATCTCGGAATATTTTCCGACAGTCGGCCTGCAGGCGATAGTGCCACTTTGCAGTCGTATCGTGCACTTCACCGGCTATGAGCTGAACCCCGGCAGCATCGATGTCCAGTCCGCCGCCGAATATACCCTGGGTTCCCTGCTTGGTAGCGCCGACCTGATTGCGCAAATGGCCGACAGCGAATATCTGGATAAGTGTCGCGATGACCTCTATGGCGAGCTTGTGTTGGCGGGTATT
>JAUVBI010000015.1 GCA_030591305.1 Pseudomonadota bacterium | reverse complement strand
GGAACTGCCCGGCCCCTGCTCCAGCAGCAGAGCGGTATTCTGATCGGGTGTCGGACTATTAAGTAATTTGATCAATTCACGAGCAAGGCTGCGCGGTGAACTCGATGTGGCGCCAGCCCGACTGAGTAACTGCTGGGCAGCCGTATCCTGCGCATCATCCCAATACTCGGCAACAATGCGCGGCGCGGGCCCGGGGGCTTCAGGTGTCGATTTATCCCGTTCCGCAAACTGCGCCGAATAATACAGGGATTGCCGCCCACTGGCCTCGCGCTTGGTCCATTCACCCCGGCGATCGCCATTCTCCGTTATGATAGAAAACCCGTAGCCGGGTGATGCCGCCTGCTCCTCATATAGATCAAAGCCGGACAACTGCTCCGGCAAACTAAAGCTCACTGTTACCGGGTCGCCAGTAGCGCGAAAATCAATACGCGCCTCTACCAGCCAAACAGATATCTCTTCTCCGGGAAACAGGGGAATGCCGGTTTCAAAGTGCCTGATAGCCGCCAACAAAATTCCACTGATGGCGATCATCAATACCATGACATAAAAACTAACGCGTTTGCTCATTACTCACCCAGTACCGGTGGCGCGATATTTATTTTACTGACGTCCACGATCATGACGTCCTTGAGAATATTTCTCCCAACCAGCATTTGATAATCCAGGTGGCTGCGATTACTCAGGGTAAACTCAGCAGATTGCTTAACATGGCCAATAGTAATTCCCAGCTTAATAACCGGGCGTCGCTCTGGCTCACTGGTGTTGGATTGAATTATGGAGACTGTTCTGCGCAGCTTTCTTTCCAATAGCAAGGCCTCCCCTGAGTCCGGATGTAAAATCTCGAAGCGAACCCAGCGCCTGCCGTTTCGCTCAAACATTTCAATATTGCGCGCATCCAGTGACGCCGTTTCAGCGCCGGTATCAACCCTGGCCGGTAGAGCCAACTGAATATCCTCAATCCAGACTTGTTCATGGCGACCGACAAGCATCTTGGATGGCTCCGCTTCCACGGCAATGCACGTGGACTGCTCCAGATCCTTCGTATTCAATATCGGTGCCTTCGCGACATTCGCAGCATTCGCGGCCTCCGCAGCAGCATCTGATAGAGCATCCAGTTTTTGCCCTTGTATAACCAACTGTTCCGACTGCCGTTGCAACTGCTGTCGGCTCTGCTCACTGCTAGAGACACACAGTGTCACCGCGGCTTCGAGACGGTCCATTTGTTGCCTATGTTCATTAGAAAACAGGCTGACACCGTTGCAAGCAGTCAGCAATAAAAGCGTAAGCAGTGAAAAACCGGCGCAAAGCAATTGTTTCATATAGTAGTGGGGCCAATCCTGTGGTAGCCACACTCTAACGGGCACAGACCACAATGTAAATTGAGTCGGCATTCATTACTCTGCCTTGGTGAAAACAGTCTATAGTGTAATCCACTTGCCTTTAATGGTGCTGAGATACCCTCATTTATATCTGAGTTGAAGCGTAGTAAAGTTCCCAAAGTACATTTTTGTCCCGCTGGGGGGCAAGTGGCAAAAAATAGAGAAATTGGAACTCATAAGGAGACAAATGATGGCACAGAGTAAACCCACCCGCGTAGGCATCATAGGCTTTGGTCAAACTGGCAGACAAATTTATGACCTGGCTTCACGCAGTGACGATGTGGAAATTGTGGCTATCGCTGACATAGGCAAGCCGGATATCTTGCACTACCTGTTGTGTTCGGAGGTAAAAGAGCCTGAACGGCATCAATTACAGGGCAACTTCCTGATCAATTCCCGTTTCAAGGCGCGCATGATGCCCATCGATAAACCGGCTGAGATTCCCTGGGATATCTTTGGCGTCGATATTGTTATCGACTCTACGGGTAAATATCGGGAACGCAAGTTTATGGAGGACCATCTTGGAAATGGCGCCCCTCGCGTGCTGTTGCGCACACTGCCCTCTGACCACATCGATAGAATTGTAATCCCGGGAATTAATAGCAGTGCGATAGAAGTGACTGATCGCATGTTATCTGCAGGCTCGGCCACAACTACAGCGCTGTGTCTGTTATTGAATATTTTATCCAAAGACTTTGACATCGAATGCGGCAGTATGACCACCATACACGCTTATACCGGAGACCAGGCTCTACAGGATTATGCGGGTAGTGATTATCGTCGCAGCCGTTCCGCAGCGAAAAATATTATCCCCAATAGCCATGATGCGGGCACGTGGTTGGGCCATATTCTTCCTCAGTTCGAGGGGAAGGTGCTTACCTCAGCACTCAATGTGCCGATTCACGAGGGTTGCCTGCTGGATGTAAACCTGGTTATGGAAGATGAACAAGTCAGCGCGGAGGACATTAATCAGGTGATGAGAAATAGCATCACCGATTACGCGGGTATTGTCGATGTGGTGGAAGATCCCATTGTATCTTCCGACATCATCGGTAATTCACATTCCTTACTGTTTGACAGCAAGGGAACCATCAAGGCGGGGAAAAACATCGTCAAGACACTTAGTTGGTATGAAAACCTGGGGCACGCAGCCCGGCTACTGGATGTTGTTCGGCTCTACGCGAATCTTGATAAGCAGTTGGAGGTAGCGTCATGAGAATTGCAATTAATGGTTTTGGTCGTATAGGGCGTTCAGTGTTTCGGATCCTCGAGGAAGTAGAGGGCATTGATGTGGTCGCCGTCAATGATTTGTTCGATCACGCTGCCCTGCGCTACCTGCTCAATTACGACACCATCATGGGACCTTTTGGCAAAAGCCTGGCTCTGGAGGATGACCACTTTGTCACGCCCAAGGGCCGAGCAAAACTTTTGAGTGAGAGGAACCCGGCAGATCTGCCCTGGGACGCGCTGGGCATTGATGCCGTCGTGGAGTGCACCGGTGTATTTCGCAAGCGCGAAGAATTACAGCAGCATATTGATGCCGGGGCGAAGCGGGTGCTATTGACGGTGCCCGCCAAGGACGCCATCGATTATACGATTGTTCTGGGTGTGAATGAAGATGGCCTGTTACCGCAGCATCGCATTATTTCCAATGCCAGCTGTACCACTAACTGCCTGGCACCCATGGCCAGAGTGCTCAATGAATCTTTCGGTATTGTCGAGGGTGTGATCAATACGGTGCACGCCTATACCAATGACCAGCGCCTGGCAGATGTACCTCACTCGGACTGGCGACGCAGTAGAGCAGCGGCAGAGAATATTATTCCCACTTCAACGGGCGCGGCCAAAGCCGTGGGTGTTGTATTGCCCTCACTGGAAGGGCGCTTACACGGTATCGCTGCACGCGTACCGGTACCCGACGGTTCCGTGGTGGATTTTTTCGTTAAGCTGGAGCAGAGCGTGACTGTTGACGAGGTGCATGCGGTAGTGCGCGAAGCATCGGAATCAGATCGCCTCAAGGGCATATTGCAGTTCAGTGACAGGCCAATTGTGTCGTCCGATATCATAGGGAATGCGCACTCTTCAATTTATGATGCCGGCTTCACGGGGGTAACCGGTGGTCGCTACCTGAGGGTACTCAACTGGTACGACAATGAATGGGGCTATTCCTGCCGGGTCTGCGACTTACTCGCACGTATTGGGCAGTGGTGAGGTGGTAAATAGCAATCGGGAGGACGTTGATTACACGTCACTGCGCAGCAATGTCAGCTTTCTGGGCAGATTACTGGGCGACACTATTGCCGCCGCAGAAGGAGACGACTTCCTCGATTTAATCGAACAGGTTCGCGGCCTGTCCAAGACCGCCCGCGAGGGAGACAAAGAGGCACATGAAACTTTATTGAAGGTGTTGCGCAATCTCGATAACGATCAGTTAGTGCCTGTTGCCAGGGCCTTCAGCCAGTTTCTAAACCTTGCCAATATTGCCGACCAGCAACACACCATTTCGCGCGAGATGGACCCCGTATTGTCCGCGTCAGCGGCCCTGCTGAAATCACTGACGGGGCTCAAGGAGCAGGGAGTTGATGACCAGGCCATAATCTCGGCCATGGGCCAGCTTAAAATTGAACTGGTGTTAACAGCGCACCCTACGGAAATAACGCGGCGTACCCTGATACACAAACACAGTGAAATTTCCCACTGCCTGGAGCGCCTTGAGCTCAAGGGGCAGACCGACAGAGAGATCGGAAAAATCCACACTCGCCTGCGCGAGTTAATTGTGCAAATCTGGCATGGTTACGATTTTCGTCAGGAGCGCCCCTCGCCGGTAGATGAGGCTAAATGGGGCTTTGCCGTGGTAGAGGGTTCTTTGTGGCGAGCGGTGCCAGAATTTTTGCGGCGTCTGGATACGGCCCTGCACGATACCTGTGGAGTGAACCTGCCACTCGATGCTGCACCGGTAAGCTTTGTTTCGTGGATGGGCGGAGACAGAGACGGCAATCCCAATGTCACTGCCCAGGTAACCGAACGCGTATTACGCTTGAGTCGTTGGCAGGCTGCCGACCTCTACCTCAAAGATATTATTACCCTGGTGGATGAATTATCCATGACGGCTTGTGATGCCCAGTTACTGAAACTTTCTGGCGGCGCACACGAGCCCTATAGAGCGGTGTTGCGCCCCCTGCGGGAGATGCTTAAGCGAACTCTGGCAGCCATTGAGAGTGAGTTGAATGGCAAAATGCCAACGAGCCAGGAGGGTGTACTGGTTCACATCGATCAGCTGTGGCAACCACTACACGCATGCTACCAGTCCCTGCTCAAGTGCGGGATGGAGCTTGTCGCCAATGCCGCCCTGCTGGATGTATTGCGCCGGGTACAGTGTTTTGGAGTGCACCTGGTGCGGCATGACATTCGTCAAGATAGCGCCAGGCATACCACTGTGCTGTCTGAAATAACCTCTTATCTTGGCCTTGGCGACTACGCGGAGTGGGATGAGCCAGCTCGCCAGGCTTTTCTCCTTCAAGAGTTGGGCAACCGAAGGCCGCTGCTACCGTCTAATTGGCAACCGGGAGACGAAGTACAGGAAGTGCTGGATACTTGCGCCGTTATCGCCAGGCAAACGCCACTGGCCCTGGGTGCCTATGTTATCTCCATGGCGCGTCAACCCTCCGATGTACTGGCTGTTCACTTGTTGCTGAAAGAGGCGGGTTGTCCATTTGACTTGCCAGTATCCCCTTTATTTGAAACCCTGGATGACCTGGAACGTTCGCGGCAAGTGATCGAATCCCTACTGCAAAACCCCTGGTATCACCAACATATTGACGGCCACCTGATGGTGATGATTGGTTACTCTGACTCAGCCAAAGATGCCGGTGTACTGGCAGCCTCCTGGGCGCAGTACACCGCACAGGAAGAATTATTGTCCTGTTGTGCCGACCATGGGGTGGAGCTTACTTTATTCCACGGCCGGGGCGGCACCATTGGCCGTGGAGGTGCACCGGCCAGGGAGGCCTTATTGTCGCAGCCCCCGGGGTCTTTAAGAAATGGCCTGCGGGTAACCGAGCAGGGTGAGATGATCAGAACCAAACTTGGCCTGACATCGCTGGCGGTGAAGACGCTGGCGCTGTATACCGATGCAATCCTGAAAGCCAACCTGCAGACACCTCCTGTGCCCAAGCTGCAGTGGCGAACCATGATGGATGACCTCGCCACCGCCTCCTGCGCCGCTTACCGTGCAGTAGTACGTGATGAGCCAGATTTTGTCACCTATTTCCGTCACGCCACACCGGAACAGGAATTGGGAAAATTGCCGCTGGGATCCAGACCGGCGAGACGATCTGCCGGGGGAGGCATAGAAAGTTTACGAGCAATACCCTGGATTTTCGCGTGGTCCCAAAATCGTCTCATGCTGCCCGCCTGGCTGGGTGCGGGCTCTGCCTTGAGGCAGATGATGAGCCAGGGGCAACAAGAGGTGCTGCGTGAAATGTGCGCTGAATGGCCCTTTTTCTCCACCCGTATGGCCATGCTGGAGATGGTGTTTGCAAAAGCCGATTCGAGCCTGTCTGCCTATTACGATGATCGCCTGGTTCCGCCAAAGCTGCGGCGTCTTGGAGTAAAACTGCGCGAGCAATTGCTGGCAGACAGCCGATCTGTATTGGATGTTAGCGGTGCCGAAAAGTTGCTTGCACAACAACCCTGGATCAGAAAATCCATCCAACTGCGCAATATTTATACCGACCCTCTCAACATGCTGCAGGCAGAACTGTTGCAGCGTCAGCGAGGGGAACCCAGACAAGCAGCGTTGGAAGAGGCCATTATGGTCACTATTGCCGGTATCGCAGCCGGTATGCGCAACACCGGTTAGTGAGTATCTGACCAGCAGCACAGGCGCGAAGGTGCTTGAGCCAGTATTGCTGACGAGTATACTACCCTCGTCAGCCTTGTAGCTTGTTATTTGGACAGGATTTGCATGAACTTCAGAACGCTACTTGTCGTGTTATTAGCCAGTTTTCTTATTTCCTGCTCGTCAAATAGTGATGGCAGCACAGATTTAGCAAGCAGCTCTGTCGACATTGCTGACCCACTTCTATTGGCTTCTACGCCTCTCAATAATGATATGTTCCCTGTGGATATCGCGGACAGGTTTCAGATCGCCACCGTGCCACTTAACAGTGTTGAGCCAGAGGACGTCATCTCGGGCACAGCAGAAATAAACTTTACTCCCTTTGTTCCACCGGCAGAAATCTATCGATACAGACAGGAGAACTGGCTAAAAACGACATTACTCCCTGGCGAGGAGTTGGCTGGCGCAGACATCATCGAGATTCCTGGACATTTATTCAACATAGTGGATATCTGGTTTCAACTCTCTGACGGGAAAATAGTTCATGATGATGCCGGCCGTTTCTACCCCTATGCAGAGCGTGAAGTAAAACACTCTGGAGTTGCCTTTAAGATTCCCAAAAATCGGGGAAAAGCCATTAATATATTTGTCCGCATGCACGTTGGTGTTCCGGTCAACTTCGCGGCACTGTTGTGGAGTCAGGAGGCCTGGGATAGCTACGTATTTAATCAACGGCTGTGGTATGGCATTTTTCTAGGCGCCATTCTAGTTCTTCTTGTCTACAATACCTTCTTCGCCGTCATGCTGAGAGACCTATCCTATCTCTTCTATGTAGGTTATATCCTCTCTCTTACCTCTGTTGTGCTGCTTTATTGTGGCTTGCTGGATGAGTACTTGTGGCGAGATGGAATCAACCGTATTTATGTACTGATGCTAGCGGGTATTGCGATTTTCTTTGGCGTGGGTTTTGTGAATACTTTTTTGAATATTCGCCGCTACAGCGCCCCTCTATTCTGGATAACAACAGCAATTTCGGCGTTTGCACTGCTGTTTGGCGCGCTGCGAGCACTGAGAATCTACATAGTCCCACACGAAGTGACGGGTGTTATGATGCATGTTCTGTTGCTGCTTGGAAGCTTCTACTTCATTTCAGTATCCCTTGTTAGCTATATAAAAGGTGTCAAGCAGGCCAGGTTTTTGGCGCTCAGTATGGTGCCACTCATGGCCGGAATGATCGTATACTTTTTATATACTTACGGCGTAACCCGATACAACTTATATACCATACATGCCATAGAGCTTGGCTCATTTCTCGAGGGAATTATTCTCTCTCTGGCTCTGGCAGACCGAATTAATCTTTTGTCGCAGGCAAAAGAAAAGGCAGAAAGGCGAGCCCTGGACGCCCAGCGATTTTTTTCCAAACGCTTGCTTCGAGCGCAGGAAGCCGACAGGGAAATATTTTCCAACGCCATGCACGACTCAATTGGCCATGGGTTGCTGGTGCTTAAGCAAAACCTGGAGAAAATTGCCAGCACTTTCTCGCCATATACCAATGAGGACAAACACTCAGCCGAGGCGGTCATCAGCCAAGCTGATTATTGCGCTGAAATACTGAGTGATGTACGCGGCATTTCACATGATTTACATCCACACCTGCTGAAGCGGCTTGGACTGAAGGCAGCTATTGAGTCAACACTGGAGCGCGCATTTATTAACTCGAATACAGAATGGCACACAGATATTGGCGCGTTGCCTGAAAAAATAGAAAAGGAAAAAGAAATTACAATCTATCGCGTTTTTCAGGAATGCGTAAACAACATACTTAAACATGCTGTCGCCTCGGAAGTTATGGTTTCGATGAAGTATTTGAATGATAATATTGTCGTTAGTATCAAAGATGACGGGGCCGGTATAGATTTACACCAGGATTCTTCCAATAGCCTGGGCTTGCAAGGGATAAAAGAGAGGATCCAATTGTTTGGTGGGGTCTTCACGCTTCAGTCAGTTGAGGGAATTGGCACACAAATTAATTTCAAGCTACCAATTTCGTAAGTATTTGTACTTAGTTATGTAGGTAATAGTGCTCATTGTAGTTTTAAGCGTGCACCCTTATCTTAGGCCATCTGGAATCTATTAGTGTAAGATTCTACTAGACTCAGAGTATGCAAAAGGGCTGATAGAAGTGGTCTATATGCCAGAGATAATAAAAACCGTACTGATTGCAGACGACCATCCCATATTTCGTCAGGGGATGAAACAAATACTCTCGGGGCTTGGCTGGCTTCGTATCATTGCCGAGGCTGAGAGTGGTGAGTCTGCACTTACCCAAATAACCTATCTCAAACCAGATATCGCTATCCTTGATATTGCCATGCCGGGAATGGACGGGCTCACCGTGCTTGAGAAATCTAAAGCGTTGCAGCCCGACCTACTTGTCATTATTGTCACAAGCTACGATGATAAGGCCTATATGGAGCGCGCACTGCAGTTGGGCGCGAGCGCCTACGTGCTCAAAGATGGGGCGAGTGAGTGTCTGGAGCAGTGTATGCGCACGGTTGATGAAGGCGAAATATTTATCAGCCCCTCTATTGGCGGTCTGGCACCTATACTGCCCAATTTTAGTGCGGATAACCTCCCCTCCCTGGGTATTTTGACAGAAATGGAGCGAGTCGTTCTCGACAAGGTTGCTGAATTTAAAACCAGTAAAGAGATCGCTGGCGAACTTAATATCAGTTTTCGCACCGTGCAAAATCACAGGGCAAATATTTCATCAAAACTGGATCTTCACGGAGCGCATCAGTTGGTGAGTTTTGCGCGGGAACATTACGCCACTTTATTTAAAGGTAAAAACGGATAGGTGTGTTAAACACCTTTGTAGAAATTCGAGCATGGAGATTAAGCAATATGAAAACTAGAGTTATTGTAAAGCTATTAGCCGGTGTTATTGCCTCCACAATGATTCCAAGCGTGGCGTTCGCCGGTGCCGCCGATATGGAAACCACCGACGGCAACAGTATGAAGTTTGAGTATGAAGGCAATAATCTTCGTATCAATACGGGTCAGGAGGGGAGCTATATGATCCTCAATGACCAGGGCATGTATGTCGTCAATGAGTCGGGAGGCCGACTGATCGTTATTGATGCCGGCCAAATGATGGGAATGTTTGGCGATATGGACGCGACAGCACCATCGGTGGCCGGTAGTAAAGTTGTCTCCCTGGAAGCGACGGGGCAACATGAAGTTTATGCCGGAATAACCGGTGAAATCTATAATCTGGAGTATTTTGATGAGGATGCCGGTCAGGTACAAACCACGCAGCTAGTACTATCCACTGACCCCCGTGCCATACAACTAACCAGAGCAATTACGGGTATGGCTTCTTCTATGACCAAGGCCGCAGGCAAAAGCGGACAGGGTGCCAATGAATTGCAGGAGCATATGTCGAAGCTGAACAAGGGCGTATTACGCTACGGCAATGATATGTGGGTTACCGCCATTAGCGATCGAACTGTCGCCAGCGAAAGGTTCATGCTTCCGGCAAAACCCAAAGACCTTTCAAGCATGGCCGGAATGACGGAAATTTTCAGTCAAACAGGATCCAGCCAGGCTGATAGTTCCGATTCCAGTTCCGGTTCCAGTTCCGGTTCCACAGAGCAGTCCGGCGAACAACCAAAGAAAAAAGGTTTGGTGTCCGGTTTTTTGTCAAGCTTTAGTAAGAAGGCAGATGGCCAGACAGAAAGGCAGCAAGGACGGGTTGAAGATAAAGCCGACGACGCAGTGGATAAGGCGACAGACAAGGCTGTTGATAGCGTCCTGGACAAGGCCCTGGGGAAAATATTTGGCAACTAAGGGTTCAGGGTTAGAATGATCGGTTTCAGGAAAATGTACAGATATACGAGTTATGGGGCATAAATGTGAGGTCGTATTTATGATTAGAAACAGTATATTACTAATAGCTACAGCAGTTGCTTCGGCTACACTTTTGCTTCAGGCGTGTTCAGAACAAGGTGAAGTACCTGGCGAAGTGGCTTCGCTGGCAGATACCAAGGTAGAGGTGTCCAGTAGAACGGCGGATAATAATTCATTGTCACCGATTAAAGCCGCCATGTTATCTGTCGGTGCAAACTGTGATGAACGCAAACGTGCACGTTCAGGCTGTAAATGGCAGAGTGTTTCTTTCACCCTTAACGAGCCTGTTGATTGGGATGCTCAAATGAGCATCTATAGAAGTGCCTGCGAGTCGGGAGCCTTCAGTGATAAATACAATGTTATTTCCGATGAGCAATCGTGGATAGTCAGTGCCGCAAATGGTGCAGACCCAACCACAAGACTACATATAGAACTAGCGAAGCAAACTGGCTTGAGCCCTGCGCCCAAGTTAGTAAAACTTTGCAATTTGTAATATATGCCTGACGCACAGAGTAGGCTGCCTCGTTATGGTCACTTGCTGAATGCATATATTTAAAAAAATAAAAGAGGTTAAACAATGCACAAAATACTAACGAATTTACGAGCTGTTTTCCTTTTTGCAATGCTGACAGCTGTTCCCATCGCATATTCTGGAGAGGAGCAGGAGGCAAGAGTAGCGCAGTATGTGTTGGCACAAATAAACAACCAGCTTGATATTGAAGTTAAAGCCATCGACGGTGCCGTCCAAAGTGAGGCATTCTCCTGTACTTTTTTCCAGGCTAAACCCTGGCTTAAACATCCCGATGGCAGCAAAGAGAGCTGGTCTAACTATCTGTTGGTGACAAACGGAGATGATGTGGCAAGTATCTCCAAGCCCGGCACTATAGACGGTAAGCAGGATCTGGTGAATTGCATAAAAGACGGATTTGTCATTGCATCAGAGGCTAACGCTACCGTATTGATGAACGCTCTTGAGGGTGTTTTTAGTAATGGCTCATCGTCTTTTGAGCGCCGTGTATCAAAATCAGAAAATGGGTGGAGGCTTATAACCGGTAAGTTTTTTGACGATTTCAGCGGCTATTTTGTGCAGACTGACGGCAGCGGGAAAATTACAAAAATTGGCTACTCACTCGAATTGATGACTCTGTAACGGCTCCCTGTCATATTGCTTAGTGAAAAAATGAAGCGACATCTATCCTGACACAAGGGGCCATATTGGTTAATCACAATATCACGGCTAATACTCAATAAGTTGTTCCTGCTCTCCGGTAATCTCTACTTGCTGAAAAATTTGTGGCGGAGAAGTCTGCACTACAACACGGTAGTAACCCTGCTCCAGCTCTATAGGTTCTCCACCGACTACTCCTTTGCCTTTTATAGTGCCGCCACTGTCATAGACCGTATAGGGAACTTGCAGCGCCAGCTGCAGTGCGTCACTCAGACCTTCCTGGCTACGGGCAGAAAAATAACGACCACTACCTAATTTGGCCCAACTTTCAAACTTGGCCTCAAGCTCAGCATCATCGATTGCAAAACCGACGATATTCAATGACAAATCAATGCCGCTGTTTTGCAGTTTTTGGATAACCTGTTCGGGGCTTCCCTCACAGGTTTCTTCACCATCAGTAACCAGCACAATAACTTTACGACCCTTCGAACTTTTTAGGTCAGATTCGATCATCGCCAAAGAATCAGCGATAGGTGTTTTTGCAAGGTTCCTGGCTTTGACGGCCTGGATAATTCTGGCGGCATCGTCAGCTTTGAGGGGTTTGAGCGCCATTTCCAGGTCGGTATGACAGGCATTTGGCTGCTTGTGCCCGAATACACGCAGTGCCACGGGTGTGCCCGCCGGAATATACTGGTTAACTGCTTCGGTAAGCACCTCTTTGGCGATGGTGATGCGCCTTTTACCATCGAGGCGTTTGAGCATTGAACCGGAGGCATCCAGAATGAGTTCGATAGCTCCGCTACTACTGCCATTTGTCGTAACCACTTTCAGCCTTCCCGGCCCCGGAGCCTCCCTGTACCCACTGGAAACTTCAAGCGAGTATGCAGCGGGGCGCCGTAACATACTAGATGCGCGATCGAAGGCAATCTCCATGTCACCCTCACTGAGCATATGGGTGTAGTGGCCGCCATTGACGCGCGACCAGTCTTGCATCAAGTCCTGTTCCAGCGGTGGGTTTCCACCGAAGGCCCCTTGCGACCCCAGACCAAGGGCGAAAATTCGCGGCTGCACCTGCCGAAACGCATCCCACATGGGAGGGTATTGACTGGTTGCTGCGTCGGTGATCATAACAATGGCTTTTGTTCCGGCACGAGGTGCCAATGCTTTTGTCGCCTGTGCCAGGGCTGCCTCTGCCGCACTGGAGTTATCTTTTCGGGGATAATTATTTAGCACCGTTTGTAAAACATAGGGCTCACCATACCAGTCCCGCAGCAGCAGGCTTCCGCCGAAGGGAATCATGTTTACGCTGTCGCGCCCAGGCACTACATCCCGAGCATAAGCCATAAGCGAAGTATAAATCACCGGTAGGTAAGCGCCGACACTGGCACTGGTATCCCAAAGAAACACCACATTTCGAGGCGGTTCTTCGAGTTTTATAAAATAGCTTTGTCCGGGCTCAACTACAGCTTCATAAGTATGTTGTTGTGAGCTACTTTGCGAGAGGAGTTTTCGCATGGCCTGGGGTTCAGCTGAGCTGTTTTCAAGGACTACAACTGTGCGTACGGTAGGCTCGCCACTAACAACAATAGTCAATGTATTATCACTGCCAGGCACATCCACTTTGTACCAGTGCTCCTGCTTGCCCAGGGCTACCTGTCCGCTTACCTGAGTGTCAGCTTGCAGGGAGGCTGCTGTAGCTCTGGAAGTGTGGCCGGAAGCTTCCAGGGGCTTGTCGAGTCGAAGCGGATGTTGCAGCTCATGGATTGCCGCCTGACTGGCAAACCCCCACTCACCCAGGATGGACAGATAGTCAGTATCTACCGGCCGTTCCCAGATATTAATTACGGCTGGGTTATAGGTGTATGGCGTACCACTTGAAGTGGCGGAAAATTTCACATAGCGGGCCCAGACCGGATTTTCTAACTCATACACCGCGGGAGAGCCTGCGCTGCTGAGATCCCATTCGCCAAGCGCTAACCAGGGACCGAGCGGCGAATCTACACTGACTGAAAGGGATACTTGCTTAAATTTTTCATCCTCGGCAAGGCTTTCAACATCCAGCCATTCAATCCGGGTAATTTGTGCGGCGCGCACATGTTGGAAACCAATAACAAAGTCCTGTGTTTGCCCTGGTTTCAGACGCACCCGATTGCCTGCCTGGGGGTCGGCTAGTAGTAGCTTGTCCCAATTTCCCGATGCCGTAGTGGGTGGATTTGACCAGGCTACATGCCCCCCCAGGAGCGGATCCGCCAGGTTGAAACCCCGGGCATTCGATATATCGACTCCCGGCCTGGCAACAACCTTAATTTCACCCAGGTTAAACCCCGGGTAGGTGGCGCTACTGAACCCATGCTTCAACTTTAAACGTGCAAACCTTGCAGCAACAGCTTGCTTGAGGACAAATGCCTGCTCACTTTTAATGGGTAATAGCTCATCAGTAATTACCGGAATGAACTCCGTGCCGTCCAGTGATAGAGCAAAATCAACATTACGCAAGAACAAACTGGTATGGGCCTGGGAAAGTTCATTGATCATTAAACCCAGCACTTCAACGGGCTCATCCCCGGCAAGGTCAATAATAATTTCCTTGTCTGTTTCGCGGCCAGCGCGCAGTTCCATACCCTCATTTTCGACGGCCATGCCATCAAGTAGCAGTGGAAAACCATGGCCAATTTTTCTGTCTTCCTCACCCACCCAGCGCCCACCAAATACATCGCGTGAAAGATTAAAACCCCCCAGCAACTCTGTGGGGATGGACCAGCCGTGCCGGGGATTGACCGGTAATGTCTCGGGGCCTGCAGTTACCTCAGTAAAATCTGTCACTTGAGAGTTATCTTCAGCCACTGCCCGGACGGTAATACGGACCGGGTGCCCGGCCCAGGCATCGACGGGAACCTGAAGATTTACGGGGATTGAAATCGCACTTTTTGCCAGGACTGTGACACTGCGCTTATCCAGCTTAAGGCTCCAGCGATGGTCACTGCTCGCAGATTCAAGCGCAAGCTCTAAGGGCTTTTCACTGTTGTTTGTAAGTTTGAGAACACCGTCCACTTGCTGCGCGAATGCACGATAGGCTCCTACATCACGGGTCTCCAGATTAAGCGTCAGGGTAAACTCGCTGGCAGATGCCTGAGCCGCTGCAGCGAGGGGGGTTGGAAAGCCAACGTCTATTCGATAAGCAGAATCAGGTGATCCTCTCACCTGCACGTAGTATTGCTTCCCGGGGCTGAGCGTTCCGTGAAATAGCTTTGCCTCTGCATCCCAGTCGGCGATATTGTGGTGTAAATCGTCCCAACTGACGACATAAAGTGTCGGCCTGGCCTCCGATGTCAGCGTAACTTCAGTCGCCTGCTCAAACACCGGTAGCTTGAACCAGTCATCATCGCGCCACTGGTTAACACGACCTTCAATAATTTGATTTTTTGGAAACTTGCTGGCAAAGCTAAAATTATCGTTGGGTTCACAATCAGTGGGGCAGCCGAAGCGACCCAGTCGCGCCAGGCTGACTTTGTATTCTGCCTCACTGATGGTTTTGGCTTCGAGTACAAGGCGGTAATCACCGGGTGGAAATATACCTTCAAGCTCAACCTGTTTTCCGGGTTCCGGATGAATAAACTGCTTGAATGAGCTGTTATCCCAAAACAGGTTCGCTTGAATCTCGCCATCCACAGGTGGTTGGATAGTTAATTTAATACGGTCCCAATTTTCCAGGGAAAAGCGATAATAGTCCCGATCTTGTTTATCCTCGAGAAGGCCACTTCTGGTTTGCCCCATACGCAATGGCTGCATTCGGCTGGTGTCATCGTTTGGCTCGATTTCCCCATTTGGGCCCGGAGGCCCGAGCGGGCGTGCCAGCAAGGTGTAACTGCCGCCCCCCGTGCCACTGACGCGAATATGGTGAAGGCCAGGCAGCATAAATACGTTATCCAGGCGTACTCTACGCTGCCCCTGGGGCACCCTGAACCTCTGGTTTTCAATGCCAGCTCCGTCGTAATATGCCAGCTCGTGAATCCCCTCACCGATTACCTGGATGCGCCAAAGTTGTGGTTTTTCTGTAATTAAAATGGTATAGAAATCTGTATCGTTGCCAGAAAAACGACCTTTAATCCGATTTTTTGCCGGTATAGCGGTAGCGTATTCAACTTTATCATTGGGTTCAGCTTCCATCCCCGCAGCGATCGCACCACCCCCGATTAAAGAGATACTGTACTGCGCACCTTCAGGGCCACGCCGAACCGATAAACCCCAGATTCCGGGGTTTAACACCAAACCGGATAGCTCAATGCCGCCACTGCCCTTGCGACACTGAATATCTTTACCCTGTTCATCGGTAAGACAGAGAGTAAGCTCTTGCCCTTTTTCTGAGTCAAGGTGCAAACTTAGCACCTGGTCACTCAGTTTCTCATCAAGAATAAAGCGGAAAAAATCTTTCTCGTTTGCTTTGCCCATCCTGCCGGTGATTGGCTGGCCAGGATTAAAGCGGTTGGCGAATTCCCAGTAGTCATTGGGCTCCGCTTCAGCGCCTTCAATTAACTGGCCCACTGAAACGCTTTCCAGGCTGCGAATGTAACCGCCATCTTCGCCAATGATTTCAACATGGTATACACCGGCTTCCAGTCCGAGATCCGGGAACGAAAATTTACCCTCTGTATCTGATGTCGTGGTCGCCAGGACGGCGCCATCGGTAGAGTGTAAATTTATTTGCGCCTGTCGACCTACGGAAACTTGCCCAAAGATGTCCCAGCGCTTCTCAGTATCAGCTTCAGCAGGTTTAATCTGATACCAGCTGGTCGGAGTTTCCACATAAGCTGCGTCAGCGGAACCGAGGCGCAGGTTTAAAGCAGATTCTTTGCTAGCCCTATCTTCCCGATTTGAGCGAAGATAAAGACTTCTACCGTGTCGAATGATTAGGCGGTAAGCACCCGGCTCCGCAGTATCAGTCGCGGCTTCTGATGTGCTCATCTTTTCATTAAAATTGATACTGCCAGCCGGGGGGCGGTACAGGTCGGCACCACCACCGGTGCTGGCAAAGCCAAGGATATATTCACCAGGTTCAAATAAAAGGTCTTCTATACGGACTACCCTCAAGCCGTCGCGGCTACCCATTGTGAATAGGCGCTTGGTCCCCAGCACATCGACCCCATTGTCAGCATATTCAACCCTGATAACATCAACAACGGTGAGTTTCCCCGGCGTACCCTGTAGCTCAAACGTCCAGCGTTTTTGTGCATCTACATCTGAAACCGTCCACTTAAAGCCATCCTGATCACCTCGCCCCATCGTTCCTATCAGAATGACTTCGCCCGTGATGTTCGCTGCTTCGGAGGGCGTATTATTTGGTTCGACTTCATAGAACGAAGGCTGTGCCGAGGCTATTGCGCTTTGCAATAAAAAAATAGCAAACATTAGAATTATTGTTTTTACCATAGCTTGCGAATTGCCCTCGTATCAGGTCCCCGCCGGGTAGTGTATTTGAACCTCAGTTGGAGCTACAAAGATCCAGCTGGGCGGTCGCCATGTTATAGGCCATGTCGCCTGCAATAGCACCTATAGAGGCCAATAGACCCGCCGCGCCGATGTACGCGCCTACGGCAGCTCCACCGAGAGCACCACCCACCCAAAAAGCGCTATTGACCGCCATGCAGCATGAAAATTCGGTGCTGGAACCGGAGCTCGAGAGGCCGCCTGCCACGCAGCCGGCAGTGCCATTTAGCCAAAAACCAAAACTGATAACGCCACTAATAATTGCCAGTGCTTCGGTAAGATCTGAGCCGCCACCGGTATAAAGCATACCCAGCGTATTACCGGTGGCAGGGTCTACGCGCCACCAGGCATTGATCATTTCGGGTGAAATGTCCGGTACGATTATGGCGTAACCTCTACCGAGGTCAGCCTGAATGTTTTCAAGGGCCTGTTTTTCGAGCCCCAGGGCCGCCACGGCCGCTGCATCCTTTGGAAAAAAGACCGTGGCGCTGTCTTTTGTAATACCCTCCAGAGCGACAAAGGTATTGAGTGCAAGACGGCCCTCTTCTGACAGCACCAAGCCCTCCATGGCGGTATCCCATACGCCAGCAAGAATTGTATCGCGTGGGGCGTTGTACAGAATTCCCTCTGTTAACTGTATGGCGCGCCTTTCGTTGTGCACAATATCAATCACACGGCGTTGCCCTTCACCGATAGGTGGGTCTTCTGAGTACATCACCAATTGCGGGGCGGATACATAAAGTTGGCTCGCAGTGCCAAGCTTTTGCTGAGTGGCAAACGACGGATACAGCAGGTAGTGCCCCCACCACTGTGACTCAACCTGTTCCAGTTGCTTTACCGTTAACTGAATGGGTTTTTGTAGGAAAAAAGATCGTTCCTGAACGGCCTGCAGTACCCGCTGGGAGCTTTCGATACGTCGCAGTATCTGGTCCAGGGAAAAATCACCCGCCATGTCCCCGGTAGAAACCATAAAGGTGTGTTCGCGCGCGAGTTTTATCGCCAGTGCCTCCGTGTCTAGCGCCCCATCGATCTGAATATCGTACAGCGTGCGTTTAATCAGCTGCTCGCTGCCATCCGGGGAAACGAAGGTAAATTCCAGCCAGTGCCGGGTTAATTGCATAACCTGCTCGTCGCCACCCAGCGCGGCTGATACATCGCCAAAAGCGCCACCTACCGTTTTAAATACACCTGCCGCCTGATTGCCCGCCACCAAAGGGTCTATTAATTGGCCCTTGTCATCAAAGGCCTGGCCCCCAGGAGCCAAAGAGCCATTGAAGGTGGGGAAAAATAGTTGGGCTTTGCCCAGCGAAGCTCGTACATTGAGATAATCGCTGGAGGAACTCAGGGAGTCCGGGTGATTGGAGTAACTGATAGGTATGCCAAGCATATTTGCAGCGGGGCGCTGCCAGGGAGACATCAACTGATGCACAACCCGTTTTCCGCCTATGCGTTGTTCTATTTTAGCGGAGAAACTAACGCTATGCTGTAATTCCTCGGGCACCGTGTCGGCTATATAAGACTGCACTTCCACCGGCGTGCTGAAGCGAATCGACCCAGGCAATACTGTGTGTATCTCTTCCCAGGGCTGTGATGGCACTTCGCGATACTGCACCCAATAATACTGCTGGGCCTCTTTCTCTATCTCTGGTTGCGGCACTGGCTGGGAGAAACCCGGTATCGCCTGATTCATACGCGACTCGATAAAATCAGTGGTGGCATTAACAGCCAACATATCATCGCTGTTTTTCACTCCCTGGAATGTATTATGCAACGCTTCTATGGCTTGTTGCAGCTTCTCATTCGGGGTATCCATCATGCTATTTAACTCGCGCATCGTGGCGATAAAGTTGCCTGATGCCGGGGGCTGAATTTTTGACGAGGGAGTGGACAGCGCACTATGAAAAATCAGCTTCACCTGCTCATCACCCAGCTTGCCTACCGCAATACGAGTTTCAAAACCAGCATCATTCAATAGCTTGGCAAGCAATACCGATTGATCGAGAGCATTACCACCTCGATTCATCAAAGTGCCAACCGGACCTCGCAATAAACCGGCATACTGCTCGAACCGGATTTGATTCTTCACATAATCAATAATGTCCTGTGCCTCGTAGTCCAGCTCATCGAGCAGCGCCTCCGGGTCAAAGGTAGATCGATTTAGCTGTGATCTCGCCTGCGCCAACAGGGCAAAGAATTTGTCCATTTTTATCCGGGCGGCAAGGTACTGGGTAAGGTCCACAGCGGCACCATTTTGTGTTGTGTCGGGTATTGACGGAGCGCCAGCTTGAGCTAATAAAGTCGGGGGAAAGGCAATCAAAAGTGAAAGTGTTAGGCACAAGATGACGCTAAAGCTATTGGTTCGACGTCTAAAAAGCATAGTGTTCTCCCTCTGTCACCCCAATATTATAATTATCCATCTGCGTGGATAGTAATAGACTTCACTATTGCCTGCTCAGAAGTGCGGCTCAATTTTCCGGGCAATCTCGATTAAGCCAGCTCCCAACTCCGCCTGGGTAAATGGCAGCTCCTCATCCATAGAAATTATCTGGGCGCGAACAATAAATGCATCGGTTTCATTAAGGAGAACACAGACCTGCGCATCATTAAGAATAAATGCCTGCTGGCCCAGCCCGTTAATATACTCAAACTTGATGCCCTTTTGTTTTTCCCAGTTCTTGTTTGCATCGTAGTTGCCGCGGGAGAGTTTTGAGTAGGATAGGAAATTCCCATTAACACCGAACTGAACGGGGAAGCTACAGCCATTTCTGATATTTTTCGGTAGGCCGAAAGGTAATTTACCACCTAGGGCAGCGTCTATGTCTGTGGCCGCAATGTACGAACATGTGCTCTCCTCTTTCGATTTGGCACTGGGTTTAACCGGTTCGGGTTTTACAATAATGCTATTTGATACTGCCTGCTCCGGCTCTTCCGGCTCGTTGCATGCTCCTAATAAAAACACGACTGTCGTTAGCATCCAGATACTAGCTAATGGGTGTCGTGTGTGCATGAAAATTTCCTTTTAGCTTATCTGGTCAAGTGTCGCCACGATTCCACTGCTATGCCTTTCCTTAGAATGGCTTTTTAACTATTTCCACACAAAATATATATCGGACGACAATGCTGTGTAAATGAGCACTAATACTCAGGCCACTCAACGGAGAAGCCTGCCTGCGAACAGTACTGTGTCCTCAGTAACAAACCACTGGGGAGTGACAGACCAGGTCACTTCATCAGTCTTCCTACTCTGGCAAAAGGTAGCAATCCAATTCATTGTCTCCATTGAATGCAACTTTTTCCACACCAAAATTTAAGCCCACGGCTTTACCATAGGTATTTATGGATGTTTTCGTCAGTTATTATGATTGTTATTTGGCGTAGAATGATATGCAGGATCGCAGGATAAGGTGGAATATGACGAAGCTATGATAGCTACTTGGCTTACTGCATGGCATTTGGCATTTGGCATTCGCTTTTCTAATTATGGTGAGATATTAACACCCTAAATTGATTGATCATGAGCTCATTTATGAACAATATTTCAAGCAGCCTTTTATTGACTGATGAAGTTCAGGGGCAACAAGAATCAATTGTGCAAGATTCTAAAGAAATGGGCATCTGGGTTTTTATCCTCGGAGACATCTTTCTTTTCAGTGTCATATTTGGCAGCTATGCTTTTGACCGCAGCGCGCAGCACGACCTGTATTACCAATCGCAACAACTGCTTAATGAGAGTTTCGCAGTAATCAATACGTTACTGCTGCTCACAGGCTCGTTATTCGTTATTTTAGCACTGCATATAGCAAGGCAGGGGCAATCTATCTGGACGGGCAGGCTCGTCCTGTTGACTATTTTTGCCGGTGTGCTATTCCTTATCAATAAAGCAATTGAGTATACGGAATTAATACAAGGTGGCCACACGCTGCTTTCCAATGATTTTTTTACTTATTATTTTATGGTAACCGGCTTGCACATGGTTCACGTTGTTATGGCTATCTGTGTTCTTATTTATGTTTTAAGTCAGCTCAAACAGTCACCTCGTGGCCTAACAACCCTCGAAAGTGGCGGTGCTATATGGCACATGGTCGATGTGTTGTGGATTGTGCTGTTCCCACTTATTTATTTAATCCGCTAGCATGCCTGGCGTAATGAAAATTAGTTTAAAAGAAACCAGATTGGATGTTTTCATTTGGGTATGTCTGATTATTTTTACATTGCTGACAGTAAGTTTGGGCCATAGCATAGGGTCACTAACCGACGCTATGGTTAATACATCTATTCTTATCATCACTTTTATAAAGACACGCTTAATTATCATGCATTTTATGGAAGTAAAACGGGCCCCTCTATTATTGCGCCTCATATTTGAGGCATGGGGAATTGTTGTTTGTGCTGTGTTGATTGTTTTGCTTCTCTTTTAACGTAAATGAAACGGCAAGCATACCTCAATTGATAACTATCCAAAGGAGATAAATATGACTGACAAAGGAATGAAGTGGTGCGCATATTCCGGGCCAATATTTTGTATTTTGTTTGGCGTTGGCCTAATTGGCTCTGGATTGTTCCCACCGCTTGCGCCGTCGGCTAACGCACAGGAAATTGCCAACTTTTTTAGCCAGAACACCACTCAAGTACGTTTTGGCGTGATTATCATGATGCTGAGTGTTGGCTTCTTTATTGCCTATATGGGAGGTGTGGCTGCACAAATGAAAATGATGGGAAGCCCAAGTCCATCGTTAATCTACACATTTGTAATCTCATCCGCTATTTTAGGGATTGTGCTGTTTAACGTGGTTGATTATTGGGCTCAGGCCGCCTTCCGACCTGAGAGGGCAGCAGAAAGTGTGCAGCTTATGAATGATTTAGCCTATACCATGCTGATATGGAACCCCATTCTTCCTATGGTTCTGTTTATATCTATTGGTCTTGCCGCACACATTGACACACGCCCAAAGCCGGTCTTCCCTCGCTGGTACCCCTACTACTGTTATTGGGCAGCGTTAGCCTCGCTCGGCGGTACTGTCCTTATCTCTTTCCATAAAGGCCCCTTTGCCTGGGATGGCTTGCTCGGATTATGGGTTCCAGCTATCGCACTCTTTGGCTGGCTCGGTATAACGGCTATTTTGGTAGTAAAAAATGCAATCTCGCCCGACCTATATACAAAAAATTAAGCTGTTGCTATTGCCGGGGGTCGGGATTTTCAATCTAACTCAAATGGAGAACACATGAATATTAAGAACACGCTGGTCATAGGTACTGGCCTTATGGGTCAACAGGTTGGACTACAGTACGCCATGTATGGCTTTAACGTTAATATATACGGGCGACGAGAAGCTGCACTGATTGATTGCAAGGCGCAACAGGAGTCATTCAGAGAGTCATTTTTGACGACCTGTCCCAATTTCTGCAACGAAGATTTCGATGCAGCTTTGGCACGTATTACTTATACAACGGACCTTGAGGCAGCCTGCCATAATGTCGACCTGGTCAGCGAATCTGTTACCGAGAACCTTGAGCTGAAACAACAGATTTTTTCTGATGTAGAACGCTATAGCCCCGGGCATACTATTTTCACTACCAATACTTCAACGATGATGCCAAG
>JAUVBI010000159.1 GCA_030591305.1 Pseudomonadota bacterium | reverse complement strand
CTGATCATGCAGTTTGCCCTGCCTGCGGGCAGCCCTCCCAAAAACGAGGGAGAGTTGGCCAGAATGAAACCCGGTGGAATAGTCATTGTGGTACTGTTTCTGGCCACCATCGCCACAGCCGTCAGCTTTCACAACTTCCTGCACCTGCCCCCGGTATACGGCATGATGACCGGCCTGGCCTATTTGAAATTCTTCGGTTATTACCTGCGCAAAAAAGGCAAAGCCGAGATAGACAGCTCGGATATGCCCACCGGTAACGTGATTTCAGACGAATTTGATATTTTCGATAAAGTCGCCAAGGCCGAGTGGGACACGCTGTTCTTCTTCTACGGCGTTATACTGGCGGTCGGTGGCCTGGGTTTTATCGGCTACCTGGGAATGACCTCCGAGTTTATGTACGGGGAGCTGGGTGCGACTACCGCCAATGTGCTGGTGGGAGTCATGTCGGCGATTGTCGATAATATCCCGGTGATGTTCGCGGTGCTGACCATGAACCCTGAAATGGATGAGCTGCAGTGGCTGTTGGTGACCCTGACGGCAGGTGTTGGCGGCAGCTTGTTATCCATCGGCTCCGCCGCCGGTGTGGCGCTGATGGGCCAGGCGCGAGGTCAGTACACCTTTTTTGGTCACCTGAAATGGACGCCGGCGATAGCGCTTGGTTATGCGGCCAGTATTTGGGTGCATTTCCTGATTAATGGCTAGTACATAGAGCAGGGGGGTTCATCGTAATCCGGTTTTTGGTAATTTTTGTCAACTCAGGCCATTTGATCGCGGCGGTAATCGCCCGGGCTTTGCTCGTACCAGCGCTTGAACGCAACCTGGAAACTGCTGGTGGCCGTAAAGCCGAGCAGAAAGGAAATCTGGGTTATAGAGAGCCCCTGGATGAGATAGTCATGCGCCAGGTTCTTGCGCGTATCTTCCAGTAAATCCTTGAAGGTTGTGCCCTCTGACTTGAGTCTGCGCAGCAGGGTGCGTCTGTCCATATGAAAGGCGTCTGCAATGGTCTGTATGTTAGCCCGGTTTCTGGGCAAATGCTCTATTATTGACAGTCTGGTTTTTTCGCTGAACGCTGCGGGCTGTCCATGGGAATGCATCGAGTCATCGGCATATTTCTTCAGGATTGAGTGGTGATATGGATCATGGGTTTTCATCCCGGCATCCAGGCTCTCTCTTTTCAAGCGCACATGGTATTCGCTCTGGTCAAAAAGCACTTTTGTATTGAACGCTACCTGGTATTCGTCGACATAGTCAGGTGCGGGATGAGCCATCCAGATTTCTTCAATGACATGTTCACCATGAATGCGTTCTAGAAGCAGGCCGGACATCAGTGAGAAATATAGCTCGGGTAACCACGGGTTTTTGTGAGCAGGGCTAATATTGGTGTACACAAGTGTGAAGAAATCGCCACGCTCCTGTAGTTCGAACTTGTCGGCATCACATACTAAAGAGGCATAGCGGATCCACTGCTGCAAGCCATCCAGCAGAGTGGGGCTACTATAAACAATGCTGGATACAAAATGGGATTGCCCGGGATCGTAGTATCTGTACAAGTGCAGCCCCAGGGCGGGGTCTCCGATTGCGCTAATGGCCAGCTCCCACAAACGCAAATATTGACCCAGGGGAATGCGCTTGTTGGGAGAGTGCAACACGGTGGGATCGATACCGGTTTTTTCTGCTATCCCGGCCTCGGAAATGCCCCGCTGCTGCAGTAGATTCCAC
The DNA here is from genome assembly GCA_030591305.1 of Pseudomonadota bacterium. Next base: position 5,643 of record JAUVBI010000159.1, on the reverse strand, counting down.
ATGACCTCAGTGGATATGGCCGACGTTGTATATTCTCTGGGCATACTTCCTCAGTGGTGAATGTCCCGAATTCTAACTGGCTTGTCGCGTACAACCATATCCATGTGCCGGGTAAAATAGGAAACTGGTGTCTGCGAGCTGAACCCCATAGCTCGTCGTATCGTTATGATTGTATCAAAATGGAATCTGAGGGTGCTTTTTATTTTCCTGCACTGCTGCAACATAACGACGTCTGCCCCTGTAGCTCAGGGTGGGACTCTGAATCAAATTCTCGTGAACAACTGCACCTAAGAGGTTTTTATGTTGGATTATGTCGCCCTGGGCCTGCTGATTTTCGTCGTGATTACCCTGTTTTACGGAATTATCGCGATCCACGATATCCCCTATGAAATAGCCAGGCACCGCAACCATCCGCACCAGGATTCCATCCATGTGGCCGGCTGGATCAGCCTGTTTACACTGCATGTGCTCTGGCCCTTTTTGTGGATATGGGCCACTTTGTACCGGGAGGACCGCGGCTGGGGTTTCAGCGATGGAGAACCCCCAAAAGAGTATATTCTGAAACTGGAAAAGCAGGTCGATGATCTGGTGGCCAGGCTGTCGGTGTTGGAAAAAGGGGGAGACGCATAATGGAGATATTACTCATACTCACCTATACGGCAATATGCGTCGCCATTTTCAAGATATTTAAAATTCCGCTGACCAAGTGGACAGTTCCAACGGCAGCTTTGGGGGGGGTGGCTCTGCTCAGTTCGTTGTTTATCCTGATGAATTACAACCATCCTTATTCTGAAATCAGCCGGGAGTATTTTGTCACCACGCCCATTGTCCCAAATGTCTCAGGTATGGTCCTTGAGGTTCCCGTTGCCTCGATGACCAAATTGAACGAGGGCGATATTTTGTTCAAGATCGACCCGGAGCCCTTTGAGAATGAGGTTTTCTCTTTGACGGCGCAGATTGTCCTGGCCAAGGATGATGCGGAGCGGGCAACAGAGCTATTAAAGAGCAGGAATATCAGTCAGCGGGATGCAGATGCAACGTTTACCCGTTTGGAAAATCTGAGCGGCGATTTGGCAACAGCTCAATACGAACTTGACGAAACTGTCGTTCGGGCGCCTACCGATGGCTATGTGGCACAAATGACATTGCGACCCGGTATGCGGGCGACGAAAGCGCCATTGCGTCCGCTCTTGATCTTTGTGCACAAAGAGAGCAACTATTTTATTGGCTGGTTCCGTCAAAACAGCCTGCTTCGCTTAACGGCGGGCGCGGAGGCCGAAGTGGCCTTTGATGGCATCCCGGGTAAAGTATTTTCCGGAAAAGTGAAAGCGGTGATACCAGCCCTTGCGGAAGGCCAGGTGCAGCCCAGTGGTGCTTTGATCAGCCCTTTCGCAGCGCCATTTCCGGGGCGTGTTGCGGTATTGATTGATATTACCGACCCTGAATACAAAGCCCTTGAAGGTATAGTGCCGGGTGGTGCTTATGCACAGGCGGCAATTTATTCTGAGCATTTTCACCATGTGGCTGTTTTGAGGAAAATACTGCTGCGTATGTCTGCCTGGCTGAACTACCTGTTCCCGTTCCATTGAGGTAATGCACTGATATGTATGTAGAACTGGCCATTCTCGCCCTGTTCGTCTTCATTTACAGCATGGTTGCCGGCCGCGTCGAGCGGTCGCCTATTTCAGGCCCCATGGTATTTGTCACTGCGGGATTCCTGATGGGACCTTTTGGTTTCGGCTGGTTCGATGGTGACGCAACTAGCGAGGATTTACGGACACTTGCGGATCTGACCCTGGCGTTAATCCTGTTCATTGATGCGGCGAATGCGGATATGTCTATCCTGAAACGACAATTCCGGATTCCTTCACGCATGTTGCTGCTGGGTCTGCCCGGGGCTATTGCGCTGGGATTCGGTTGTGCCGCACTGATATTCGACCGCTTGTCACTTTTTGAGGCCGCCATTCTGGGAACCATGCTCGCTGCTACGGATGCGGCACTGGGTAAAGCCGTGATCACCAATAAAACCGTACCGGCGAGGATACGTGAGGGCCTGAATGTGGAAAGCGGGCTGAATGATGGCATTTGTGTCCCCATTCTGCTTTTTTTCATCGCCCTGGCTGTTAGTGGAAATGAGGGCGGAAGTTCAGAATCTGCTTTACTTCTGGTCGCACAGGAACTTGGAATTGGCATGGCCGTTGGCATGAGCCTGGCCCTGGTCGGCACATCTGCGTTGCGCTGGTGCTGGAAGCAGGGCTGGGTGAGTGAGATATGGAAGCAGGTCACCGTGATTGGGCTGGCCATCGCCTGTTTTGCAATCGCGCAAAGCCTGCATGGCAGCGGTTATATCGCCGCATTTACCGGTGGCATGCTGTTCGGTTTTCTGGCCAAAGACGCCACTCACAGGCTGGTACTGGCCGGTGAAGGCACTGGTGAGACGTTGGCGCTGGCGACCTGGATGATGTTTGGGGCGATGGTTATTGGCCCGGCACTACCATTACTCAGCTGGGAAGTCGTGGTCTACGCACTGTTAAGCCTCACCGTAATACGTGTGGTACCTATCTTCCTTTCTCTGGTCGGGACCGGGGAGAGTGTCTCCAACCGGTTGTTTCTGGGCTGGTTCGGGCCGCGCGGCCTGGCCAGTATTGTTTTTGCGATTATCGTCATCAATGCAGGTGTACCCGAGGGTAGATTCCTGGCATTGGTAGTTATTTGTACGGTGTTTTTGAGCCTGGTTGCCCATGGCATCTCCGCCCATCCGCTGGCGAAATGGATTGGGCGTAAAGAAAATGGCATTTAGTAATTAACAAGCAAGGAGAGCTTTATGAGTAAAAAATATTTAATAGTCGGTGGTGTAGCCGGGGGTGCATCAGCTGCAGCCAGATTAAGAAGATTAGGTGAAGAAGATGAGATAGTCATGTTTGAGAGAGGTCCGAATGTATCTTTCTCAAACTGTTGCCTGCCCTATCATCTGAGCGGCCAGATCAAACACGCGCAAGATCTTGTATTGATGGACCCTGAGAAGTTCAGGGGGCAATACAATATTGATGCCAGGGTCAACAGCGAAGTACTATCAATTGACAGGGCAAGCAAAGAGCTTGAGGTGAAAAACCTTGTCAGTGGTGAAACTTACAAGGAGTCCTACGATAAGCTTATTCTTTCGCCAGGTGCCAATGCTATCGTGCCACCCATTCCCGGCATCGAAAAAGCCAATATTTTTATTGTTAAAAATGTGGTGGATATTGATAAATTAAATACCTTTATCAAAAAAGAAAACCCAACAAGGATAACTGTTATCGGCGGTGGCTTTATTGGCATCGAAGTTATGGAAAATCTTATTGAAGCCGGTCATAACGTGTCTTTGGTCGAAGCGCTGCCACAAGTGCTTAATCAGTTCGACGATGACATGGTGCAGATTCTTCATAAGGAAATCATGGATAATGGCGTTGAACTGGTTGTAGGAGATAAAGTAACCGCATTTGATACAGATAAGGTAGTACTGGAATCAGGCAAGGAAATCACATCAGAAGTTATTGTCATGTCGATAGGCATCAGGCCAGAAACGACTTTGGCCGAACAATCGGGTCTTGAACTTGGCAAAACCGGCGCCATAAAAGTAGACTCTAATTTCCTGACCAACGACCCTGATATTTACGCGGTAGGTGATGCGATTGAAGTTTACAATATCCTGACACAGGATAACTTTAAGCTGGCACTTGCCGGCCCGGCCCTGAAACAGGCTCGCTCGGTTGCCGATCATATACATGGCAAGGCAGTCCACAACACAGGCTATATCGGGTCTTCGGTAGTAAAGGTTTTTGATTTTAATGCGGCGGCTACAGGGCTGAATGAAAAGACGTTGGCCAATCTTAATATTGAGTATGACTGGGTAGAGATTATACCGAAAGATAAAGTCGGGATTATGCCAGATGCGGAAGAGCTGGGCTTTAAACTAATTTTTGAAAAGCCGACGGGCAGGGTGCTCGGTGCTCAGGCCATCGGCCGTGGCAATGTGGATAAACGTGTCGACGTAATAGCGACAGCAATCAAGTTTGGCGCAACTGTAGAAAACCTGCGCGATCTTGAATTATGTTATGCGCCGCCGTTTGGCACCGGTAAGGATGCCATAAACTTTTCCGGCTATGTCGCATCCAATCTTTTACACGGCTCATTCAAGCAGGTTTCAATGAGTGAAGTACGTGAACTGGTTGAGAAGAACGCTTACATCCTCGATGTTCGTGAAATGGATGAATATGAAGCGGGTCATATCACTAACGCGAAAATTATTCCCTTGTCACAATTGCGCGATAGATATGACGAAATTCCTCGAGACATCCCGGTTTATATCCATTGTCGTTCAGGTCAACGATCATACAATGCTGTATTGACACTGCAAGCGAAAGGCTACACCCAGGTATTTAATGTTTCCGGTGGGTTTAAAGGTGTCTGCTGTTATGAATACTTCAATGACAAAACAAAGGGCAGACAGCCAATTGTTACAGTGTACGACCTGAAGTGATTGTGGAGAACAATCGATTTTTTCGTAAATAACTGATGAAAGAAATATTTGAAATAATGTTTGATGTATCCATGCTCGCCTTTGTGGCGGGGAGCATGGTCGCACTTGGGCTGGGCTTAACAATCTCGGAGACCACTGCCCCATTTAAAGACACAAGAATATTACTTCTGGCGCTATTTTCCAATTTTGTGGTAGTGCCCCTTTTTGCCTTTGCCCTGGTGTGGTTGTTTCCTGTTTCTGACGGGGTGCGAATAGGAATAATACTGCTGTCTCTGGGAGGAGGAGCGCCCTTTATTCCCAAGATCGTGGAATCCGCAAAAGGCAAGGTGGCCCGTGGGGGAGCGCTGATGCTGCTACTTATAGGGGTGACGATTTTATTCATGCCTGTAGCGATACCGATAATATTTCCTGGCGAGTCGGTAAGTTCATGGCAAATTGCCAAATCACTAATTTTTGTAATGCTAATTCCTTTAGTCTTCGCGCTTCTTATTAATGCGCGTTTTCCCAATGTAGCAGCACGTATCCAGCCTCTTGCAACAAAATTTACCAATATAGCTGTATTGGTATTGATAATTGCCATGTTGTTTCTTTATACAAAAATAATCATTGCAAGCATCAGTATACTACCCATAGTTATTGTATTTTTCCTGGGCGCGGCGGCTATTGGATATGTCACCGGTGGAAAAAACAACAACGCGCGTTTCGTGCTGGCGGTAGGTACCGGGCTGCGCAATCCGCCGGTCGCTATATTGGTGGCAAGTCACATTTTTCCCAATGAGCCGGTAGCGGCAACTGTCCCGTTATTCGTTATGATAATAGGCGCGGCGATATTGTTTCCGTGGGCAAAAAAAATTGGAAAGAACGTTTCCGCATAATCAACTCCAGTTATCGTTGCCAGTTTGCTCCGTTGTCGCCTGCAGGGTAACGATGTCCAATAGTGACTGAATATGGTTTCATATTATGATGACGCTTGACTGATCACCCGCAGGGTCTGGCTGGCGATCTCATGTTCCTCATCAGTGGGTATGACCAGCAGGCTGACCCGGCTGTCAGTTGCCTGGATCTCCAGGATTTCTTTTTGCCGGACACTGTTTTTGCCCTCATCAAGACTGAGCCCGAGCCGT
>JAUVBI010000226.1 GCA_030591305.1 Pseudomonadota bacterium | reverse complement strand
ACTCCACCGTAACCGACTTGGCAAGGTTGCGTGGCTTGTCAATGTCGGTGCCTTTTTGTACGGCCACATGGTAAGACAGTAACTGCAGGGCAACCGAATAAACGATGGGCATGAGTACTTCCGGACAGCTGGGCATGGCCAATACATGTACCCGGGGCGTATCGGGGAACCCTGCCTCTTTGTCGGCAAAGACATACAGTTCGCCACCGCGAGAGCGCACTTCCTCCAAATTAGACTTCAGCTTTTCCAATAATTCATCATTGGGGGCTACCGCTACCACCGGCATATCATTATCTACCAGGGCCAGCGGACCATGTTTCAGCTCACCTGCGGGATAGGCCTCGGCGTGGATGTAGGAAATTTCCTTGAGCTTGAGCGCACCTTCCATGGCGATGGGGTATTGTATTCCCCTACCCAGAAACAGCGCATGGTGTTTCGAAATAAACCGCTCGGACAGGGCGTCAATAACCGGGTCCAGTTGCAGGGTTTGCTCTACATACCCGGGCAGGGCATGCAGGGCCCGACTCAGTTCCTTTTGCTTCTCATTGGACATCGCCGCACGGCGTCCCAGGGCGACGGTCAACATAAGAAACGCCACCAGCTGGGTGGTAAACGCTTTGGTTGAGGCTACACCAATTTCCACACCAGCACGGGTCAGAAATACCAGGTCACTCTCACGCACAAGTGAGCTATTGTCGACATTACAGATCACCAGGCTGCCAACAAATTCGTTCTCTGCGACATTCCTCAGCGCTGCCAGTGTGTCCGCTGTTTCTCCAGACTGGGAAACCGTCACCAACAATGTGCCCGGATGTTGTACGCGGTGGCGATAGCGAAACTCAGAGGCAACTTCGACCTGGCAGGGAATACCCGCCAGCTCTTCCAGCCAATAACGCGCCACCAGACCCGAATGGTAACTGGTGCCGCAGGCCACAATTTGTACCGCACTTACATTATCAAAAATAGCCGCGGCGCCAGCGCCAAAACGCTCATCACTTATCTCCATATCGCCCTGGCCATTAAATGTATCAGCCAGGGCACGGGGCTGCTCAAAAATTTCCTTCATCATAAAATGGTTATAGTCGCCTCTTTCAGCGACCTCCACTGAATCGGAAATACGCGTGGCCTGGCGCTCTACTGGCTTCTTGTTCCGGTCGAAAATTTCGAGGCGGGTGGCGCTCATCCGCACCAGGTCCCCCTCTTCCAAAAAAATAAAGCGGTCAGTAACCTGGCGCAGGGCAAGCTGGTCGGAGGCTAAAAAGTTTTCACCAATACCAATACCCACGACCAGGGGGCTGCCCTCTCTAGCCGCTACAATTTCCCCGGGATGTTCGATATCCAGAGCAGCCAGGGAGAAGGCCCCCTCCAGACAAGCAACGGTAGACTGCATGGCCTCCAACAGCCCCTCACCCCCGGCCAAATAGCGGTGTAGCAAATGCGCAACCACTTCACTGTCCGTATCAGAGCTGAACTCATAACCAGCGGCGCACAGCTCCTGGCGCAGACTCTGGTGATTTTCAATAATTCCGTTGTGAACGATTGCAACCCGGCTGCCCGAAAGATGAGGGTGGGCATTCAACGCAGTGGGTTTCCCGTGTGTCGCCCAGCGCGTATGGGCTATCCCGCTGTGCCCCGATATAGGGGCTTGTTGCTGGGCCTTTTCCAGCTCTGCTACTTTGCCCTCGCGCTTGTGCAGTAGCAACGCACCCTGCTCATCCATGACGGCCATGCCTGCAGAATCATAACCGCGATACTCCAGCCGCCGCAGGCCTTCCATTAATATTTCAGAGACTTCCCGCTGCGCTGTCGCCGCTACAATGCCACACATTCTTAATTTTTCACCTTTTTAGTGGGCCGCTGCCAGCCGCTAATGTTTTTTTGCCGCGCCCGACTGACCGCTAGTTCGTTTTCCCCGACCGCTTTGGTCACTGTCGAGCCCGCACCGACAAAGCCGCCTGACGCTATGATTACCGGTGCTACCAGCGTGCTGTTGGATCCGACAAATACGCCGTCGCCAATCTCGGTTGTGGATTTGTTCACTCCGTCATAATTGCAGGTAATGGTACCGGCACCAATATTGACGCCCTCGCCCATCTCGCAGTCACCGATATAGCTCAAATGGTTAACTTTGCTGCCGAGCCCAATCGTTGATTTTTTTATTTCTACAAAATTGCCAACACGCGCACCTTCTCCCAGGGTGGTGCCGGGCCGCAACCTGGCATAGGGGCCCACCGAACAGTTTTTCGCCACCACGGCATCCTGCAAATGACTGAAGGCGTGGACGATGGCCCCATCCCCAACGCTAACGTCAATTAACACGCAGTTTGGCCCAATGCTGACACCGCTGCCCAGGACAACCTCACCTTCTATTACAACGTTCACATCAATGCTGACATCCGCACCGCAACGCAGGGAGCCTCGAATATCCAGACGATTACCATCGGCAATTGAGACGCCTTCACGCATCAGGCCATCGGCCTGCCGACGCTGGTACTCCCGCTCAACCTGATTTAACTGAGACCTGTCATTAACGCCCTGTACTTCCAGCTCTGAGCTGGCCTCGCAAGACGCAATGGTCTTGCCCGCCTTAACTGCCAGGCTCAATATGTCCGGCAAATAAAATTCGCCCTGCTTATTATCACTGCCGACCCGAGGCAGGTACTCGCGCAAGTCAACAGCCGGTGCCGCTAATACCCCGGTGTTTACTTCGCCTACCTGACGTTGTAAGTCTGTTGCGTCTTTCTCCTCTACCACTTCCAGCAAGACACCATTGTCACTGCGAATTATTCGCCCCAGCCCGTGGGGATTGTCTACCCGGGCTGTTAGCAGTGCGGGCGCTGTCGTGGCCTTTTCCACCAGTTTTTTCAGGGTCTGTGAGCTGAGCAGGGGAACATCACCGTACAAAACCAACACGGTGCTGTCCACTGCAATGGCGGGCATAGCCTGCAACACGGCATGACCTGTTCCAAGGCGCTCTTCTTGCAAAACCCACTGTAGTGAATAGGTTTGCAGTGCGCTCTGAACCTGCTCCGCACCGTGGCCGACAACAACATGAATAGCGGAAGGCCGCAATGCCTGTGCCGCAATTACAACATGCTCAAGCAGTGGCCGCCCGGCAACTTTGTGTAATACCTTTGGCAGGCCGGACTTCATACGAGTGCCCTGGCCAGCGGCCAGGATAATTACTTCCAGATTCATAAATCAAACTCATAGTGCGATAGTTTTATAGCTATATGTCAAAATTATTTTGACATATTCGACTCGAAAGAGGCATATTAAACAGTAACAATTCTAATACAAGCAGGAATGTCACAAATAAAATGACAACAATCAAACTCGAAAGCCTGCATCAATTGGGCCTTGATGACCGCCAGATTAATATCTACCGGGCCCTGTTACGCCTGGGGCCTGCCTCTATAAGGGACGTGGCAGCTGAAGCCGGCATCAACCGTGGCAGCACCTACGAAACACTCAAGCAGTTAGCGACTAAAGGTATCGTCAGCTATTTCCCAAAGGGTCGGCGTCGCGTTTTTCAGGCCGAGGACCCGGAGCGACTTTTAAGCCTCGGCGAAAGCAAGCAGCAGGCACTTAGTGTTGCCATGGACCAGCTGCGCAAGGAGATTATTCCCGCCCTGAAGCAGACCCAATCGGAGTTCAGCCTGGGTAATGTACGCTTCTACGAGGGCGATGACGGTGTCGAGCTGGTGCTGAGGGACATTCTCGACAGCTGCGCCAAAGACCCTGAAAAGGGTTACGCGGTAATTTCCACCAAGACATTGCGCGAACATTTATATCGCCCCTTTCCAAATTTTACCAAACAGCGGGTAAGCCGCGGTATTAAGGTTCGGGTACTGGCGGTAGGAGAGGGTGGTGACGAGGCGGAATTTGCCGAGCGAAAGTGGCTTCCTGCGGGGGATACAACGGACGCTTCCTATATCGCTATTTATCCACCAAAAGTCGCTATGATTACACTGGCCAGCAATAAGTATCCGGTGGTGGTCATTATCGACTCGTCGGCTATTGCATCAACCCAACAGATTTTGTTCGATACTTTGTGGAAGTTGCTCTAGGGCACCTGGGGTTAATTCCCGGCACATTGATCGTTCACGCCATCCACGGCTGCCACGATCTACAGTCCATCCCTGGACATAAAAAAGCCCCGGTGATCGCCGGGGCTCTCAACAATCAATGTGTAGAAAAGGCTTTCTACCCGCGACCCGCACGGTTCTTCAACTTGCGCAATGTTGCCAGCTGTGCGGCGGCTTCTGCCAACCGGGCTGATGCTCGACCATAGTCAAACTCACCGGATTGATTCTCCAGAGCGTGCTCTGCTTCTTTACGAGCCTCTTCTGCAGCGGCTTCATCCATATCGTGGGCACGCAATGCAGTGTCCGCCAAAATAGAAACGATGCCCGGCTGTACTTCCAGAAAGCCGCCAGAAACGTAGAAGATTTCTTCTTCGCCGCTCTGGGTAACTATCCGAACAGGGCCGGGAACCAGGGATGTAAGCAGGGGAGCATGGCCATAACCAATGCCCAGCTCGCCTATTTCTCCACTGGCGACCAACATTTCGATCAGTCCGGAGAAAATTTCTTCCTCTGCGCTTACGATATCGCAGTGAATTGTCATAGCCATAAAAAGACCTCGCTATCGCCTCAAGCCCTTACAGGGTTTTCGCTTTCTCAACGGCTTCTTCAATACCGCCAACCATATAAAATGCCTGCTCAGGCAGGTGATCGTACTCACCCGCCAGGATGCCGGTAAAGCCGGCAATGGTGTCTTTCAGCGATACATACTTACCCGGAGAGCCGGTAAAGATTTCCGCCACATGGAAAGGCTGTGACAGGAAACGTTCAATTTTACGGGCGCGATCAACGCTCAGCTTGTCTTCTTCAGACAGCTCGTCCATTCCCAGAATGGCGATGATGTCCTTCAGTTCTTTGTAACGCTGCAGAACTGACTGTACACCACGAGCCACGT
>JAUVBI010000194.1 GCA_030591305.1 Pseudomonadota bacterium | reverse complement strand
GGCCTGCTCAAGGCAATTGGCGCTCCGGCTGCACAGGTGCGCACCCTGTTCCTCACCGAAGCGGCGTTAATCGCCACCGCCGGTGCCCTGCTGGGTTTGCTGGTTGGGAGCTTACTCGTCGCCGCGGGAAAGCAACTCTACCCGTCGATCCCCTTCGTCACACCCGGCTGGGCGATGTGGGCCGCACTGGGGCTGGCGGTCGGCACCGCTGTGGTGTTCGCCTGGTTGCCGGCCCAGCAGGCGGCACGACTGGAGCCGATCGATGCATTGGGTAAGAAATAGTTTATGTGTACACTATGTTATTGAATGACTGGCTGCGCTGGGTATTTCATGCGGTGACAACCGCCCGCCTGCGCAGCCTGCTGACCGCACTCGGAATCAGCATCGGCATTGCCTCCGTCACGCTGCTGACCTCCATCGGCGAGGGGATTCGCGTCTACCTGATGGACAGCTTCTCCCAGTTTGGCACCCGCATCATCGCCATTACCCCCGGCAAGACCACGACTCACGGACTGGCCGGACTGCTCACGACAATCCGCCCATTATCGCTCGAAGATGCCAAATACCTCGGCCAACTCCCACACGTTGACGCTGTTGTGCCATTGGTTCAGGGCACTGCAAAAATTGAAGCCGGCCGCTACAGCAGGGATACCGACGTATACGGTGTCGGCCCGGACATGGATCGCGCCTGGAAGTTCAAGGTCGCACTGGGCCGCTTCCTGCCAGCTGATAATCTGGAAAACTCGCGCTATTTTGCGGTGATCGGCTCAAAAGTCAAAACCGAGCTGTTCCGCAACAGCAACCCTCTGGGCGCCTACGTCCGTGTCGGCGGCAGCCGCTATCGCGTGGTTGGCGTTATGGAAAGTAAGGGGCAGTTGCTGGGCTTTGACCTGGACGACGCGATTTACATACCCGCTGATCTGGCCATGCAGATGTTCAACAAGGAGAGCCTGATGGAGGTCGATGTTGTATTCAGAGAGAGCGCCACATCGGCCGAAATGCGCGAACGCATCAAGCAGTTACTGATACGACGCCACGGCGATGAGGACTTCACCCTGTTTACCCAGGAGGACATGCTCGCCACCCTGGACAAGATACTTTCCATGTTGAAGATGGCCATTGGTGGCCTCGGTGGCGTGGCCCTCGTTGTCGGTGGTGTCGGGGTGCTCACCATCATGACCACCGCGTTGAAAGAACGTACCCAGGAGATTGGCCTGCTGCGTGCGGTGGGTTGTACACGCCGGCAGATACTATGGATGTTTCTCGGCGAAGCGGTATTTCTATCGGCATCGGGTGGCATGCTGGGATTGGCGATTGTGGCGATGCTGGTGATTACCATGAATACTTTCGTGCCCGCCCTGCCCATCGCCTTGCAGCCCTTCTATATGCTGATGTCACTCGCGTTAAGCTGCGGCATCGGCCTGGCTGCCGGTATTTCACCGGCCATGCATGCAGCGGGGCTGAACCCCATTGATGCATTGAGATCACAGTAGCGGTGGCCCCTGTGCATATTTCAACAGGCATCCATGGAGATGCGCCCAACCCGATTCATGATTGCTGGGCTATGGAATCATGCCCTATACTCCATCGAGAATATTGGGGCCGGCCATAAGTATCTATCAGTACATTGCATTTCACTCCCGCACGGCAGTTTTGATTACCTGCCTGCTGGTTCTGTTGATCAGTACGGTCCTGTTTGTGGCTATGGGCACCTGGGAGGCGGACTTGTCTGCCCTGGGCATCCATTCGCGCACCCAACTCCTCGGCATGTTGACATTGATGACACTGATGCCCACGTGGTTGCTGGGCTGTTTTTTTGTCACCCAACGCCACACCATGATGCTGGCCCGGCGGTTGGAGGAGCAATACGGCGCCAACCTTGGGATTTCTGCACAGGTCACCCGTTTACCTGCCCGGCAAATTATCCTGGGAATCACTGGTGGGTTTATTTATGCCCTGGCTTTCAACGTTCCCTTGCGCCAACTCGGAGAAGCATTAAGTGGCAACATGCCCTTTCTCAGCATATTCCTGGGACAGTTCCTGGTGTGGTGTTGTATCGGTTTTCTGTTGGCCATTCGCCTCCACACAGCCAACCTGTTTTACCAACTGGGCAAAACAATCGAACTATCCATCTTTGAACAGTCCCGGCTGGAGCCATTTGCACGGGTGGGCCTGCTTGACGTCGTCATCGTTGTGGGCAGCATGGTTATCACCTCGGTACAGTCAATAGATGCCCATTTTCGACTGGAGAATTACCTCACAATTTTCCTGGTCGCTGTTCCAGCCGGTGCCGCCTTACTAATACGACCCATGTGGACCCTGCATCGGCGCCTGGTAGCGCGCAAACGGCAATTATTGCTCGAAATAAACAAACAGATAGTGGGTGCACCAGAAGACACAAAGAAGGAAAACATCAACCGCCTGGAGATCTTGCTGCAGCGCCGGGACCGGGTCAGAACACTGGCCACCTGGCCACTGGATATGGCAACCTGGGTGCGCCTACTTCTCTACGTGTTGCTACCGCCGCTGGCCTGGGTAGCTGCAGCTCTGGTCGAGGTGGCGATCACCGGCGCATTGGGTGTGTGAGTCCATTTACCAATATTTTCCGTGGAGCGAAAAACTATTGAGAAACACCGCGTACAAGTCTCTTGGCTTCCTGCTTCTGGGCCTGGCTATAGCGGGAGTATTACTGCCTGTTGTTCCCACCACACCATTCCTGCTTTTGGCGGCATGGTTTTTTTCGCGCTCGTCACAAAAATGGCACCAATGGCTGCTCAGGAGTAAATTGTTCGGCCCCATTATCCGCAACTGGGAAACCAATCGCTGTATTGGCCGCCGCACTAAAATTGTCTCTATCGCACTAATGCTGGGAATGGGCGGCACATCAATTGCCTTTGCCGTGGATGATAACCGTATCAAGCTGGCGGCGTTTGCGCTGATGGCTATCGGTTGTGCGACATTGCTCAGCATCAAGACGTGTCCTGAGAACTAGACATTATGTAGTGACCTGTATAAAAACTATTTTGCTAATCAAGATAGCGATCCTTCAATTGTGCCACCTTGCTGTTATCCAAACATAAAGCTGACTCGTAAAAATGCTGTTTGGATTCGTAACGTTTTCTAATTTCTTCAAAGCATGCCCTAATATACTCAGGCCGAACCTCCAGCATAGGTCGCAACACCTCTTCCGGGACCGTGGAACCGGCATGATCGGTGAATTCTTTAGACAGCCGTTCAATCTCTTTATCTACAGGCAAATAACTATTGGTCAATAAGTAATCATCTACGATCACCTCTTCACTGACGCCAAGCACGTCCAGAATCAGGGCGGCGCCAAACCCGGTACGGTCCTTGCCGGATGCACAGTGAATCAGTAATTGCTGATCTCCCACCAGCAATAATTGGAACATCTCCGCGTATTGGGGCATCTGACTGATAACAAAATCACGATTAATTTCCTCCATAAAACCTGCTGAATCATCGACTGCAATTATTCCCTTATAAAGGCTCTCCATGAAACTGCTTGCGCTACCCGGCGTGACCGGCAAACTGGCGATAGTGTGTGAACCTTCATCCCCCAGGAAGGTGGGTTCCAACTCTTGTTCTATCACCTGTCGAAAATCGCAGATCAGAGTCAACCCCAAGCGTCTGACATAGTTGATATCCACATCGGTCAGTGAGGATAATTTACTTGAGCGGTAAAGCTTACCCCATTTCAAGCGACGCCCATCCTGCGCCTCGTATCCCCCCATATCCCGAAAATTCGGGGTTCCCTGCAAAGACAGTTGGCGCTCAGCCAATATAACTCCTTCACCGCCCTCCGACTCCAGATAAAAATAGTGTCTTACATCGATATCCGGGTTGGAAATCAACGCCTCATGGTCTGTGGTGTGTAGTATTGGCGTACCCAGGCCAACACCGGCGTAATAATGATCCGGGTTATCCGACATATAAACGGTGACTTTCTGGCCTGGCCGGGACCCATGCCACCTGATCAAATAATTTTGATCCGGAGTGCGCTCCACATGACAAAACCTTAAATCAAACATGACCTGGCGCTCCAACCACTAGCTATCCATTAACCACGGCAATAGATGCCCCAACCGCGAAATTGTTGATAATGACAATTCAACTTGCGCTGTTCCTGTTGAGCGTTGCTCTGCATCTTCCAGATCAATAGAGCGACCTACATTGTACATCAACCAATTAAGCCAGCCGCCCAAAATACAATCAAACGCTGCCTGAAGCGAATGACTTTCAATCACGCCACCTGCTTCTCTATAGGATGATATGAATTTTTCAAACACTCCATAGTCAAAGCTTGACGTAATGCCGCTCCAGTCCAGGGCCTCAAGTAAAATCTCATAGGTGGGATTTAGTTTTTGCGCACCTTCCCAGTCGATAAGTGTCGGACTTCCCGAATTACTCCATAGCACATTTTTATGATCCAGGTCTCCATGACAAATCACCACATGTTTTTCAAGAACATGAATTGCCGCTATTTGGGTGTCTACTATATCCAGGAAGGTCGGCAATTGCTCACTGAGTACTTTCGCGTGTCGCACGTTACATTCATTTGCTCTTTGCACCAGAAAAATAATTTTTTCTTCAGGATGAATATCGAATGGCGCTTCTTTCAACTCTGGATTGGCAATATTGGCACAATGCATCTTCGCCATAACACGAGCGACTTGAAGTGCATGTTTTTCAGAAATATCATTTATATCAAGGGCGTGTGCATTGGTCCATGGATAAACCAGGTACCCGACATTCTCTATAACCTGCAAATAGGTTGTATTCCTTTTGAGTGCGAATATCGTAGATATGCCGTGACTCGCAAATGTTTCCGCTATGGCTTCCGTCACATTGTAATGGTTGGTGGCATCCAAATTGTGTAAATCTGTATCTGCGGATAGCTGCTTGACAGCGTATGTGCCACGATTTGTTTCCAGCCGCCACATCTTGTGATGAAAGCCACCATAAACTCGGCTTAGCTCTCGCTGCTGAGTGCCAATATCAAGCCGGGAGCACAAATATTGTATGTGGCCTGGATTCTCGGACAGGGTCTTATTCACTGAACTACACTCATTTTTTTGCAGGGGGCCGCCCCCTCTCCACCCCTATCTACGCACGCTCCCAGGTCAACACCCCGGTGAAGGCGACAGTGGAGCGCCCATAGCGGAGGGTGTCAGCAAATCACTTTCGCCTTATCCCAAATCGAAGGAGATATAACCACTGGGAAGCCACGATGCGATTGTTATCCGGGCAGACTCTGCGGAGCGCCGATGCTACTGTCAGGAGGCAGGTTTATTTCTCTCCCAACAAACCCGCCAGAACCTGAACATGTGCCAATGCTTCGATTCCCGCATCAGTGAGATAACCCCCATCACTTTGGCTGACCAGACCTTTGTCAAACAGATTTCGGCAGGCGCTGATCACTGCCTGGCGGGCACTGGAGTGAACCTTTATACCATGCTCTAACGTTGTGTTATCAAACTGCAATAATAAATTTAATTCTTCAATAGCGCCGGGAGTGAATGGCAAAGTAATACCCTCTCGATTATCGCCGGATCATAGTGATGATACGAACCCACTCAATTTAGCAGAACTGACGCACAAGCAAACACCAATTTTTACAAATTTGACCTTTCAATAATGGCCTTGCAATCAATCCCCGTGGGTAATATGCCATATACATGGCCACTGCCATCACCCAGACGCGCTTGTATGAAGCTATCGCTAATAAGCGCGTTGCCATTCTGAACCAATATAGACGCTTGTAAGCCCAGAGCCAGTTTCTCAGTAATTTGCCTGGCTCGATATTCAACTGTATCAGTATCACGGAACATGTCAGGCAACTGTTTAATGGCACGGTCCAGCAAGGGGTGCTCACCTTTTGCCTTCCCGATCTCACCCAATATAGCCTGCAAGGTCTCAGGTTCTTTGCGGATGGCTCGCAACACATCAAGACACTGTACATTGCCGCT
>JAUVBI010000145.1 GCA_030591305.1 Pseudomonadota bacterium | reverse complement strand
TAGCAGAACTGACGCACAAGCAAACACCAATTTTTACAAATTTGACCTTTCAATAATGGCCTTGCAATCAATCCCCGTGGGTAATATGCCATATACATGGCCACTGCCATCACCCAGGCGCGCTTGTATGAAGCTATCGCTAATCAGTGCGTTGCCATTCTGAACCAATATAGACGCTTGTAAACCCAGAGCCAGTTTCTCAGTAATTTGCCTGGCTCGATATTCAACTGTATCAGTATCGCGGAACATGTCAGGCAACTGTTTAATGGCGCGGTCCAGCAAGGGGTGCT
Organism: Pseudomonadota bacterium; assembly: GCA_030591305.1. The sequence goes on along the minus strand of JAUVBI010000145.1, from coordinate 7,687 downwards.
CACCTTTTGCCTTCCCGATCTCACCCAATATAGCCTGCAAGGTCTCAGGTTCTTTGCGGATGGCTCGCAACACATCAAGACACTGTACATTGCCGCTGCCTTCCCAAATCGTATTAATCGGGGCCTCGCGATACAGGCGGGGCATCATGGAATTTTCCATCACCGCGCTGCCGCCTATGCACTCCATCGCCTCATAGGCATGAGCCGGCGTTCGCTTGCATATCCAGTATTTTCCTACGGCTGTACCCAGGCGAACCAACATGGCTTCTGCTGTATCACTGCCTGCATTATCCTGGGCACGCGCAATTCTCATACTCAAGGCCAACGCTGCCTCGGATTCCAGTGCCAAATCCGCTAACACGTTCTGCATAAGCGGCTGGTCGCTGAGATTCTTTCCAAATGCCGAGCGATAATGACAATGGTGCATGATTTGTGTGACGGCCTGGCGCATGATACCCGCAGAACCAATCATGCAATCAAAGCGAGTGAGGGCAACCATTTCCAATATGTTGGCGATACCCCTGCCCTCTTCACCAATAAGCCAGCCAAAGGCACCCCTTAATTCAGTTTCACTGGAGGCGTTGGATATATTGCCCATTTTGTCTTTCAGCTGGTTTAACTGCAGCGGGTTTTTGCTGCCATCCGGTCGCCAGCGAGGAACCAGGAAACAGCTAATGCCACCTGCTGTTTGAGCCAACATTAGAAACCCATCGCTCATTGGCGCGGACACAAAATATTTGTGCCCCACCAACTCATAGGCTTCACCTGGTCCGGCAGAGCCAATAGGGTAGGCTTTGGTGGAGTTGGTGCGCACATCGCTGCCACCCTGTTTTTCCGTCATCGCCATGCCGACGGTTAGCCCTTGCTTTTCCATATGAGGGATGTTGCGCGGGTCGTAAACAGGGTTAAGAATTTTCTCTTGCCACTGTTGCGCGATATCGGGCTGCTTTCTCAACGTGGGAATACAGGCGTGTGTCATGGTGATAGGGCACAGGTGACCCAATTCCACCTGCGCCTGTAGATAGTACAGCGCCGCACGGACCACATTCGCACCGGATTTGCTCTCAATCCATGGCAGTGAATGCAATTCCTGTACTTTTGAATCACTCATCAGTTGATGATAGGTAGGATGAAAAGTAACCTCATCGACTCGCTGCCCGTATTTGTCATGGGAGCAAAACGTGGGTTTGTTTACATTCGCCTGAATGCCCCAGTCAATTTTTTCTTTTGACCCGGCTGTCGTTCCAAATTTGGCCAGTCTGGCTTGTGCCCACGACGCGCCTTCACGGTGAACAGCCTCCACAAGGGCCAGGTCCTGGCTGTACGGGTTATAATTCTCCAGTATCGGGGGTTGGTTTTCCACCACATGGGTGTATGCCATGATTTTTTCAGCGACAGGATAGTGTTGGATCCCAGCGGTGTTAGCTTGTGTCATCATTGTTTCCTTGCGTTTAGACATTAATAGGCCCCGCCGCTCAATTGATATTGCTTCGCCCCTTTCATATAGTGTCCCTACAGCCAAAAAAGTAGAGGTGCCAGCAAAATGCCATCAAGACCGAAAACGTCGCCGGATAAAGAACTCGTTAGAACGCTTGAGGCGGGAGGAGCGGCGGAATACCTGGAGTACCTGCAATCAGGCAAGCGAATTCTGTGGGTTAATTTCAAAGCGGGCATCGCCAAGGGGTTTGGGGTTACGATTGGCATGACCCTGGTTCTGGGTGCTTTTATCTGGATATTGACGCAGCTCGTGGATCTCCCCGTTGTCGGTGAATATTTCGAGGATGCCAAGGAATATGCTATTGATTACACAGAAAACACGGACTATTCGGAGGATTTTGCGAAAATGAATCGATTGCTGCAGGAAATAAACGAAAACACAAAAAACCAGTGACCAGCACCTGCCCGCCTACCACGAGCAGGCCACTGCGCGGTACTTCAGTGACCCCCCCGGCGGCAGGGTTTAGTCCCAATGCAGAACCCTGTGCTTCTTCAAACTTATTGGGTCGAACCTGCCCGGTGTTACAGTGAGCTAACCCTTGGCCTTGGCCTTGGCCTTATCCTGCTTCTGCGCCTGCTTTTGTTCCTGCCCTGGAGCTTGCTCCTGCACGCCAGTTTTTTCCTTTTTAGGCTGGGTATCCTGCCCACCACATCCACCACAACAACTATCACTCATACATCACTCCACTCTCAGGATTAAAATCGAACGGCCATAATAACCCAACAGCACCGTCAATTAAAGTTCAACGCCCATAATAACCCAGCAGCACCGTCGGTTAATTGATCGAGATCACCATTGCTTCAAAAGTGAGCCGCCTAACCGGGTCGGCCATCAGCACGCGGGGCAAGTAACATGGGGCCATAGTAAATAAGGAAAATCCCGTAGGCCAACATCCAGAATACACCGGCAAGCGCAATGCCCCAGGGGGTATATTGTGGCCACACCGCAGGCACCACCACGCGCATTACCGCACCGCTCAGGATGAAGATATAGGCCGGAACCATCGCCAGTGGCGGCTGCAGTGGGCGCCCGGTGTGCCCCAGGGTAACCCGGGAAATCATCGCCAGGATCATCCCGCCGATAGCGCCGGTGGTAAAACAGTGCAGGGCTGTACTGGCGCTGGCCAGGTACCCTGCGCTGTAGAGCGCCAACGCCAGCAGCCCCAGGGGAATGAACGCATAGGCCAGGTGCAGCGACCACAACAGGGGCACTCCCCAACTATACTGAATCCCCCAACGCAGGAAACGCCAGCCGTTCGCCAGGGCGCCAATCAGGCACAACACCACCATTGCCGCCGCCGGCACACGTGAAAAGCCAACAAAAGCGGCCAGCACCAGCAAGCCAATCGTGGTCACACTGAGGACTTCAAGCCAGCGTTTGGGTGGCAGCCGCTCACAGCCTGTCGCATTGGTCGTAAAAAAGGGAATAACCCGGCCACCCACCACGGCGATGATAAGCGTGATCAAGAGAACGGCGCCATGCAGTGATTGCAGGGCCAGTTCCGGTCGATTGTTCGAGACACCCCAGTGGCTGGCTCCGTTTAACAACGCCAGCACAAACAGCATGGGAACAAATATCAGATTGCGCCACTGTTTCACTTTTAACACAGGGTATGCCATTGCCACAGCCGCAAAAAACAGGAACGACAGGTCTGTAGCAACCAGTAACCAGGCGGGCAGGGACGAACCAAGTGCCAACAACAGGCGCCCCAGCAACCAACAGACGGCAAGCACCCCCAGCGGTTTGCCCCGTATGCCCATAACCCCGGTCCAGGCCTGCACAGCGGTGAGCAAAAAGCCCACAACGATGGCGCTGCCAAAGCCAAACAGCATTTCATGGCCATGCCACCACACAGGCCCACCATAAGGCGCCCAGGCCACCGGGTTGAGCCAAAAATACGCCCACCAACCCATGGCGATCACGGAGAATACCGTCCCCCCCAGAAACAGTGGCCGAAATGCCAGCCGCAGCAGGGGAGTAATCGTCATGGCGATGCGGTTGTCATCGATGTTAAGCACTTATAATCCTGTAGTGGTAGTGGTGTTGGTAGTGGTGTTGGTAGTGGTAGTGGGCAGCGAGAAAGTTGTGGCTCACGGCATGGATAAAACGTCACACTTCAGTTTATCCAGCACCTTCTCCACGGTATTGCCGCGCAGCGCCGCGGGCAGACCGGACCGGGCGGAGTTGCCCACCACAACCAGGCTTACATCCAGTTTTTTAGCGCACTTCACAATAACCTTCTCAGGTTTACCCATCTTGATATGAATCTTGTCACTCTCAATGCCATATTCACGGATCAACTCCTGCTTGTCCGGAATCCCCTTGAAGTCCTCAAAGGCGTTGACGAAGTGAACTTCAGCAAACTTGTTCTCCAGGAGTTGTTTGCTGACATCGATAATACTCTGGTTGAGCCGCTCGTAGGAACCTTTTTTAGCGCAAATGTCGATCGCGGCCAGCACCCTGGGGATCTCCCGCGGCGCCCTCTCCTTCACCAACAGTACCGGGCACAAGCATTCCCTGATCAGGGTCCAGTCGGAGGTCTTGTTCAGCAGGCGTTCACCCGAAGAGTGCTTGAAGGTGGACTTCAAGACCATGTCGGCGGCGTTCTTGAGGGACGCTCGCACCACGGCCTGGTACCAGTCCGTGTCCCACTCCACCTCCGTGCTCACCTCGATGCCCCGGTCAGACAAGGGAGCCACGGCTCTGGCCAGAATGTCCCGCTGCCGGGCAAGAAGGCGTTTTGCCTCGGTGGATTTATCCGCTGACGGCTCTGCACCAGAATGGATGCAGGCAAACACATGCACGCCAGCCGAAATCTGTTCAGCAATATTTGCCGCGCGCTGCAGCGCCGGCTGCTCCTCACTGGTCGGGTCGTACACTACAAACAGGTTGGAAAACTGCACCATTGGAGATACCTCACTCCCACATCCCTCGGAAGTACATTCTCATACAAAAAATTAGAATCTGCAGCCTAAAACTGAAGGTGGTTTTCAGGGGTGCTTGAGCCCTGGCAGGCTTTTACATCCCCGCGAGTTTAACACACAAGTTGAGGCGCAGTGTCTACAAAAGCTGCCAGCGCTGCAGGGTATGGTAACTAACGCCGCGCTTGCCCTGCCGCGATTCGAGCAGTACAAAATCACCGTAATCCAGGCTGAAGTCAGGCGACTCCAATGGCGGTGGCGGTGGTACCTTGCAACGGCGAAACAGGGTGATGTGAGGCTGGAAAGTCCTGTGATCGAGTTTGCCGCCAACCCGGGCACCCAGCCCCTTCAGCCTGCCCGCCAACTGTGACAGTTGACCGGGGCAGTGCCCCGGCCCCAGCCACAGGATGCCTTGTCGTTGCCAATACCCAAGTTCATTTATAGCGAGACTGGCGGCCTCAGAAGGCTCCCGGCTCAGTGACTGATCGACACTGTCACACAGGCGTTCCAGCTTATGCTCCGCCACATCCCCTATAAATGCCAGGGTAATATGAAAGTTCCCGGATGGAACCGGGCGCGCTGCGGCCAACCCCCTGAACGACTTGTCCCGCCACGCCCCCATTTCCAGTTTGGCAGCCGGCTCCAGGTCGAGTGCAAAAAATATTCGCATAACATGTAACAGCTTAGCCCCCAATGCGACATTTGTCGCTTTCGAGCTAAAATCAGCCAATCTTAAGGTGGTTCGATTTTAAGGGGGATATAACGTGTCAGACCACAGGTTTTTTAACATGCGATCCAAATCCTTTGCGATAAAATAAAGCACCGGCACCAAAATCAGGGTGACAAAGGTGGCAAATAACACACCAAAGGCAACGGAGATTGCCATGGGTTTGACGAACTCGGACTGAATCGACGTTTCCAGTTGAATGGGAAGTAAGCCGAGAAAAGTGGTTAAAGAGGTCAATATCACCGCGCGGAACCGCATCGGCCCGGCCTCCATTACCGCCGAGCGCCAGTCGTGTCCCTCATCGATATAGTGATTAATAAAATCGACCATTACCAGGCTGTCGTTCACCACCACCCCGACAAGGCCCACGATACCGATCACCGACAGAATACTGATGTCCTTGCCCAGTACCAGGTGGCCAATAATAGCGCCGATAACACCAAAGGGAATCACCGACATGATCAACAGCGGTTGGATATAGCTCTTCAGGGGTATCGCCAGCGCGGCAAAAATCAACAGCAGCACCATAACAAAGGCATAGCCCAATACGGATGAAGTGTCCTGTTCATCCCCCGCCTCGCCACCGAGGTGATAATTGATGCCCGGGTATTTCTTGAGCAAGCGGGGTAGAACATCGCTTTTAAGCAAACGCGCCACCTCACCGGGCTCAACCAGCAATTTATTAATATCCGCTCGCACATTCACCACGCGCCGGCGATCTATACGATTAATGACACTCAGGCCGATGAGTTCCCGCGCCTTTCCGACCACGGAAAAAGGTACTTTGCGCCCGTCCGGAAGCCGAATCCACAGCGACTGCAGACTGTCGACCCGGGCGCGTTCGTCAACGGGCAACCGGACGTAGACGCGCACCTCGTGCCGCCCGCGCTGAACCCGCTGTATCTCGGCGCCGAAAAATGCCTGCCGTACCTGCCTGGCCAGTTCGACAGTGCCAAGCCCCAGTACTTCACCCTCGGTGGTCACTTGAATATCCAACTCCTTACCGCCGGCATTAAAACTATCGTTGATATCCTGCACACCAGCCATGCGGGCCAGAGATTGTTTTAAATCCGTAGCGGCCAGGCGCAATCTCTCCAGGTTTTTCCCCTTTAACTGCACTTCCAAAATGGAACCCGGGGGGCCGGCCACCGCATCGATGCTGAGCACCCGCGCGCCTTCAAGAATACCCAACCCCTCCCGCAGCCATTGCGCCAGGACCACAGAGCTTACAGTACGTTCCTCACTGGGCACCAAATCAATATCCACCCTGGCACTGGTGTCGCTTTCGGACACCACCATCAGTTGCCTGACCACATCCACTGTCGTATCAAGCGAGGCCAAATAACGCTCGTTCATTCCCTGCGCCGCCAGCTCAATACGCCGCGCATAATCGTGTGTTTTTTGCCACGGCGTACCCTGGGGCATTTCCAGTTTTACTATAATTTGGTCCGAGGGAACGTTCGGGAAAAATACAAACCTGACCAAACCCGATGGCACCAGTGCCAGACAAATAATAAGCACCGCCATAAACACCGATAGGGTGATATAACGATGATTCAGACTGTAGTGCAGCAAACGTCGATAGGGTCCGGAAGCTAAATTTTTCAACGCCGAGGAAAAACGAGCCTGAACCTTCTCAACAGGCTTACGCCAGCCGCCAGAGGCCTTCTCACCAACGCGAATATGGCGCAGGTGGGCGGGAAGAATCAGTTTTGTTTCAACCAGGGAAAAGAATACGCAAAGAATAACAACGGGGCCGATGTGGGTCAAAACCCGGGAAAAGCCGTCTGTCAGTAATAATGAAGGCCCAAAAGCGATCATGGTTGTCAGCGCCCCGAAGATGGTCGCCATGGCAACCCTGCGCACACCCCGAACCACACTGCTAACCCCCTGTCGCTCACTCTCCAGGCGCGCATAGGCGCTCTCGGCGGTGACAATACCGTCATCAACCAGAATCCCCAATACCAAAATAAAGGCGAATACTGACAGAACATTTATCGATATCGGCAAACCGAGAAAATAAATCGTCGCCAGCGTCCCCATCACTGCAAAGGGCACACCGACAATCACCCACAGCGCCAGAGTAAGATTGAGGAACAAGGCCAACGCCAATACGACCAGAACCGCACCCTGCGCCGCGTTGCGCAGCAGTAACTCAATACGACCGCGAAGAATATTACTCTCGTCAAGCCAACCGACAATATATACGCCATCAGCCAGGCTTGCCTGCTTCTCGGCGATATAGTTACGCAGGCGATTGGTCATTTTCAACACGTCCTGATTGCCAACCCTGTCGACTACCATCGTCGCCGCCCGGCGACCATTAAGAGTGCTGAGTATCGGCTGATCTACAAACCCATCCACCACTTCGGCAACATCGCCAAGCTTGATGAGAGTACCATCGTCTCTTGTCAGCAGTGTTAATGAGGAAAATTCTTCTCCGCTATAGGCCTGCGCCACCGAGCGCAGTTTAATGGCGCCGCCCGCTGTGCGCACCGTGCCGCCGGGCAAATCCCTGGAACGGCTTCTCACTGCATTGAC
>JAUVBI010000137.1 GCA_030591305.1 Pseudomonadota bacterium | reverse complement strand
TATTGATGCAATCATCCAGGCTGCCAATACAGGCAAAATCGGGGATGGTAAAATATTCGTTTCACCGCTGGAGCAATTGATTCGAATTCGCACCGGAGAGACCGGCGAAGACGCTATTTAATAGAAAGCCATTTTTAATTAAAGGAAGCTCAACAATGAATAAGACACTATTAGGCGCAACCGTAATTGCACTGGTATTGACGCTTACTGCCTGTGGCGGCAGTACTACAACTGTCAAGCAGACCGAAACCCAGGGGCAGCAGTTAATGGACCTGAAGGAAGCTTACGACAAAGGTGTCATTAATGAGAAAGAATACAACTCTACCAAGAAGAAAATCCTGAAAAACGGCTAATTATGTGCAACTGAGCCGGGTGGTGCCCGGCTCACGTTATTTCCCCTGGTTGCTGTACAGCAATCTTGGCAATTGCCTCGGGTAGTTGTGATAAGTTGTCAATTTCCCTGTCGGCCCGTTCACCCCCCGGCCAGGTATGACCCCTGGGGTTCATCCAGACAGTGCGTATGCCCACAGCCTGGGCGCCGGCCATATCGTGCTCCGGGTTGTCCCCCACATGAACAATTTCTCCGGGCAGTACCCCGGCCTTTTCCAGTGCCGCGTGAAACATATCCGGTGCCGGTTTACTGACGCCGATATCCTCTGCCAGAAACGCAAAATCAAAGTATTCTGCCGCATCGGTCTTATAGATGTCGGCATTGCCGTTGGTCAGTGCACCCAGCGTGTAATTTTTAGCCAGAACTTCCAGTACCGCCAGCGCCTCCTCGTATAAAACCACCGTATGACGCTGTTCGAGGAAAACACCGAATGCCGATTCGGCCCCCTGCCTGGCGTTATCCTCTGCATAGCCTGCTGCCAACTGTAGTTCGTATAGCAGCTGTATTCTCAGTTTACTTATCTGGTGCGCCAGATGGGGGTGGCGTTTCCACACCGATTTTTTGAATTCCCACAGTGCCTCGTGGCTAAAGTTTTCTATTGCGCCGGGGCGATGTTGCAGCAACCAGTCGCGCTGGGCTTGCTCTGCACGTAGTAGTGCGGGTTCGACATCCCACAGGGTGTTATCCAGATCAAAAGTAACAACCTTGATGTTAAGTGGCGGCTGCATCTCAGTCTCTCTTCTGCTTTTTGGCCCTGGGATGAGCAGAATCATAGACCTTGGCTAAATGTTGGAAGTCCAGATGTGTGTAAATCTGGGTGGTGGAAATATTGGCGTGCCCTAAGAGCTCCTGCACGGCGCGCAGGTCACCACTGGATTCCAGCATATGGCTGGCGAAAGAGTGGCGCAGCATGTGGGGGTGTACGTCCTGGTACATGCCCGACTTGCGTCCCTGTAGTTTCAATCTGGCCTGAATATTTCGTGCGCTGATTCTTTTGCCCCGGTTACTGGTGAACAGGGCGTGTTCAGCATTTTTGGCTGTGGGTACGGGTCTTACTGCCAGCCAGTTGTCGATAGCCTTTATTGCGATGGACCCTATGGGAAGCGTGCGGGTTTTATTTCCCTTTCCCGTGACGGTAATTAGCTGTGACCCCTTGTCGATGTCCTGGATATCCAGCGCGACCAGCTCAGCCAGGCGCAGGCCCGATGAATAAAACAGCTCGGCGATAGCGTGGTCGCGCTGGGCAACGATTGAGTCTCCGTCGAAACACAGGTAGCGGTTGACCTGGTCTGCATCCAGGGTCTTTGGCAGCCTGCGGGGCTGCCTGGGTGCCTGTACGGCCGTGGCCGGGTTGTGGCGCTGATTGTGCATGCGCCCCAGGAAGTTAAAAAATGAGCGACTGGCCGAGAGGGCGCGCTGGATACTGCTGCCCGCCAGGCCGCGCCGGTGCAGTGTGGCAGCCCATTGGCGAATGTCACTTTCGTTGATTCGTCCGGGGGCATGGATTTTTTGCGCCCGACAAAAAGTGATAAGCGATTTGAGGTCGCGCCGGTAGTTTGACAGGGTATGCGGTGAGAGCTGTCTTACGTCTCGCAGGTAGGCCAGAAATTCCTCAACCGAGTGTGCTAGTTCCGAGGTATCTGGATCGGCCATTGGGCGGCCACCTAGCCCTGCCTGAAGCGCGGCAAAAGACGCATCACCACATCGGCGACCTGGCTGAGAAACAAGGTACCCACGGTACTGTTGTAACAATTGGCATCGGAACTACCCACTGCAATAAGGCCAAGCTTGGCCTCACCGTCCAGTGGGATCATCGCAGCCGAGCCCACATTACCTGAACTGGGAAACAGGTAACTGAGTTCCTCGTCACGCAGTGCGCCGCAAATTGGTTTGCCGCTCTTCAGCAGTGCGCCAATTTTTTCTCTGGCCTTGCCTGCTGATTCTACCCGAGTGTCGCTGTCAACTTCGCCGTAGTCCCCAAATAAAATCATGCTGGAATACTCAACGCTAAAATCTGTTGCCATGGACTCGCTGAATGCTTGATACAGAGCCTGTAGTGACTCCGCTTCCAATAGTCTCAGTATCAATCTTCGCGTATTTTCAAAAAGCTTGTCGTTGTCCCGGGCAGTGTTTGTGAGCGCCTTGAGCCTGTGGCGCATTTCCACATTTTTCTCGCGTAGTACCGCAACCTGTTTTTCAACCAGTGAGACGGCACTACCAGAGGCGTGGGGCACGTGGAGTATGTCCAGCAAGTCTGGGTTACGCTGTAGAAAGCTGTCATTGTCTACGAGGTATTCCCGGACCATCTCATCGTTTATAACGGTATCCATTGTTGCCTGCTCCTGATTTCCTGACATTATTATTATCTCTCCCAGCCCGTGGTTTTGGGCGATAGTATTGCGACCTTAAATAAAAATGCTTCCCTCGAATACAAGCTCTGTAGGCCCTGTCATGATCACCGGCTCCCCCTCCCCCGCCCAGGCTATGCACAGCTTACCTCCGGGCAGGGTTACTGTCACGGTATCGCGCAACCAGCCCCGGTTTATTCCATAAACTACTGCTGCACAGGCCCCGGTGCCACAGGCCAGCGTCTCACCCACGCCTCGTTCATACACTCGCAGCGTAATTTCGGTATCCGAGATGACTTGCATAAAGCCGGCGTTGCAGCGCTGCGGAAAATCTGCGTGGGCCTCAATAATTGGCCCCAGCTGTTCCACGATATTTGAGTTGAGCTGGTCCACGCGCAGCACCGCATGGGGATTGCCCATCGATACGGCGCCTATTTCCAGAGACTGACCACTGGCATCCAGGGTGTAGCAGGGTGCTCTATCGGGCGCTACATGGGGAATATTCTTCGGCTCAAGCACCGGGGCACCCATGTCAACTTCTACCTGGTGCTTGTTATGCACGCGAAGTTCCAGAATGCCCGCAGCGGTTTCAACCGTGATAATGCGCTTGCGGGTCAGCTTCTTGTCGCGCACAAACCGGGCGAAACAGCGGGCGCCATTGCCACACTGTTCAACTTCCTCGCCATTTGCGTTATAGATGCGGTAGCGAAAGTCTACATGCGGTGCGCGCGGAGCCTCGACCACCAGTACCTGGTCGCAACCCACACCCAGGCGTCGATTGGCCAGTTTGCGGACATGCCTGGCTTTCAAGTCAAAACGCTGGGAGATTAAGTCGATAACTACGAAATCGTTGCCGGCGCCGTGCATTTTGGTGAACTTGAGTTGCATCTGTTCTCTCTTAAAAACCCGAAAACTCGGGGTCAGGTCTAGAATTTATAATATAAATTCTAGACCTGACCCCCCCCGTCAATTGGGTAGACAGCTTTCGGTTGCCATAATATCAGCAATTGACTCTCTCTTGCGGGCCAGGTGAGATCTGTCGCCATCGACCACAATCTCTGGTGCCCGCCCGCGGCTATTGTAATTGGAGCTCATGGTGAAACCGTAGGCCCCCGCACCAAATACGGCCAACAGGTCGCCAACCTGTGGTGCCAGTTGGCGATTTTTACCGAGAAAATCTGCTGTTTCGCAGACTGGACCTACAATATCCCACAGTGCAGTGTCTTGTCCTGGGTTTTGCTCAACGGGTTGGATATCCAGCCAGGCCTGGTACAGGGCAGGGCGCAGCATGTCGTTCATGGCGGCATCGACAATGGCAAAATTGTGTTCCGGCGTGGACTTCAGATATTCAACCGTGGTGACCAGCAGACCCGCGTTGGCGGCTATGGAACGGCCGGGCTCGAATATCAGTTGCAAGTTGCGGCCCTTGAGCTCCCTTCGAATGGTGGTGATAAATTCAGCTACGGAGGGGGGCGTTTCGTCCTGGTAGCGCACGCCGAGGCCGCCTCCCAGATCGAGATGATCGATAGTGATACCGTGTTTATCCAGGCTGTCGACCAGTGCCAGCAGGCGATGCAGGGCATCAATAAATGGCTCGATGTTGGTCAATTGAGAACCGATGTGGCAGTCCATACCAATAATGTTCACATTATCTAGCTCAACGGCCCGCAAATACAGGGCCCGAGCCTCATCGACAGTAAGCCCAAACTTATTTTCCCGCAACCCGGTAGAGATATAGGGGTGTGTTTTGGCATCCACGTCCGGATTGACCCGAACAGAGACCGGGGCGATACATCCCAGCTCAGCTGCCACCCGGTTGAGAACTTCCAGTTCGCCAGCAGACTCCAGGTTAAAGCAGTGAATACCTAACTCGAGTGCCCTGGCCATTTCCTCTGGCTTTTTCGCCACGCCGGAGAATACGATTTTTGCCGGGTCACCACCTGCGGCAATGACTCGCTCCAGTTCACCAGCGGAAACAATGTCAAAGCCCGCACCCACCTTGGCCAGTATGTTCAATACCGCCAGGTTTGAATTGGCCTTGACCGCGTAGCAAATAAGGTGAGAACAGCCCTGCAGGGCCTGTTGATACTCTGTATAAGTGGCTTCCAGCGCCGCCCGTGAGTAGATATAACAGGGCGTACCATATTCATTTATGACATCACTTACAGCAATGTTCTCGGCGTAGAGACTGCCGTTTTTGTATTGAAAGGGTTCCATTATTTTGTCTCAGCCGTTAGCTACCAGGCTCTGTACCTGTTGAGTTTTGAGTTTGAGTTGTCTCCGGTGCCTCGGGTGAGTACAGGGGCCCTGTCTGCCCGCAACCTGCCAGCAGTAAAAGGCTTATCGACAGGGTCGTGCCAGCGGCGATGATAGCGTTGCGCATGATTAACATCCAAAATACGAAAACAGCGATTATACCGCCCGCTAGTATCGGGTGCGAGCAATCCGTATTATTTACTTGCAGAGGCGGGCGCGGGCCCGAACCGTAGAATTGAACCTGGAGTGAGCAGTGAATAGCCATTTATCATCATCGAAACGCCTGGTAGTGGGGCTGGCCTGTTTCGGTCTTAGCCCCATTGCGGTGAACGCGGTGAACGTTTTGGAGGGCCCTGCGTATGTAAAGAACATCAGCCCTGTCTCCGGTTTGTTGGGCCTGCCATCCCAGCGCCAGGCGGACACACAGGCTGCAGGCAGCTATTCACTGGCCTTGCACAGCAGCATCGCCAGTCACTATGTTGCCAAAACCGGGGTTGTGGAGCAGGTGAACATGGATGGCGAAACCCTGCGCTTTGCCCTGCAGGCGCGCTATGGCCTGGCTGATAGCTGGGATATACAGATTGAAGTGCCCTGGTTAAAACACAGTGGTGGCAATCTCGATAGCGCCATCGACAGCTGGCACGATTTGTGGGGCATGTCGGACGGTGGTCGTTCCGGTGTTGAAGCCGATATTCTGAATTTTCACTACCGGGACCCAGCGGCCCATTTTTCACTGACCGATGATGCATCCGGGCTGGGTGATATCAGTCTGTCCCTGAGTCACGCATTCTATCGCGACGAAGATGCAGTGGTCAGCATGGTGGTGGGCTATAAGTTTGGTACCGGTGATGAGGATGAGTTATTGGGTAGCGGAGAAGATGACGCCTATGTGGCGTTGCGCTTTTCCGGGGCGCATTTAGCCAGTCTGCCGCTGAGTTGGCACGGTCAGCTCGGTTATCTGCGCGCTGGCAGTAGCGACGTGCTGGGTTCCCGTCAGGAGAACAATCTGTGGTTTGCTGGTATTTCGCTGGATTGGGCCGTGGCGCAGACATTTTCCCTGTTTGCCCAACTGGATATGCACGCCGCTCCGCTGGACAGCGAGCTGACTGCGTTGGGAGACGAGGCCATTCTGGGCACACTGGGCGGGCGCTGGCATTTTGCCGACAAGTGGACGCTGGACTTTAGTTTTATTGAAGATTTACAGGTAGAGACCGGCCCGGATATCACCTTCCAGGCCTCTATTCGTTATGGTAGGGCACGGCCGCTAAAGTAAGCGTGGGGTCAGGTCTAGACCTGCCCCCCCGTTATTTGCCTTAGTTCGGGGACAGTTTACTTAATTATTCGGGGGCAGGGCCTGCCCCCGAATAATTAAGTAAACTGTCCCCGATCTTTAAAACTTTAACGAGACGCCAATAATGCCAGGGCGCGCTGAGCCGCAGCGCTCACTTGCGCGGGGGCTGTACCTCCCAGGTGGTCCCGTGCGGCGATAGAGCCTTCCAGTGTGAGTACTTCAAATACGTCTTCACCAATGTCCGCACAAAACCCCCGCAGGGTCTCCAGTTCCATATCCGCCAGATCCAGTCCGGTTTCCACTCCGTGGGCGACTGCTTTTCCTACCACTTCATGGGCATCCCGGAAGGGCAGGCCCAGGCCCACTAGATAGTCGGCCAGGTCGGTGGCCGTCGAAAACCCGCTTCTGGCGGCTTCTCGCATATTCTCATGGCGGGGTTTGATGGCGGGAATCATATCCGCGAAAGCCCGCAGGCAGTCCAGCACCGTATCAATGGTGTCGAATAAAGGCTCTTTGTCTTCCTGGTTGTCCTTGTTGTAGGCCAGTGGCTGGCTTTTCATCAGGGTCAGCAGGGAAATCAGGTTGCCGTTTACCCGGCCGACTTTGCCTCGTACCAGTTCGGGGACATCCGGGTTTTTTTTCTGCGGCATGATGGATGAGCCGGTGCAGAAGCGGTCGGGCAGTTCGATAAAGTTGAACTGGGCCGAGGTCCACAGCACCAGTTCCTCAGACATGCGCGACAAATGTGTCATCAGCAGGGAGGCGAAGGCGCAGAATTCGATGGCAAAATCCCGATCGGAAACAGAATCCAGGGAGTTTTCCGTGGGCTTGTCAAAGCCCAGGGCCGCCGCAGTCTGGGCGCGATTTATGGGGTAGGTGGTGCCGGCCAGTGCCGCGGCACCCAGCGGTGACTGGTTCAGACGCTTGCGGCAATCGAGTAAGCGGCCGTGGTCCCGCTCCAGCATTTCGTTCCAGGCCAGCAGGTGGTGGCCAAAGGAAACGGGCTGAGCTGTCTGCAGGTGGGTGAAACCGGGCATGATGGTGTTGGTGTTGTTCGCAGCCAGGCCGATGGTGCCCTTTTGCAGGCGGGTGATTTCGTCGGCAATGCTGTCGATGGCGGCGCGCAGGTAGAGGCGGATGTCAGTAGCTACCTGGTCGTTGCGTGAGCGCCCCGTGTGCAGTTTTTTGCCACTGACGCCAATCAGCTGTGTCAGGCGCGCTTCAATATTCATGTGCACATCTTCGAGCTCGATTGACCAGGCGAATGTGCCGTCGGCTATTTCTTTCTCTATCTGGTCGAGGCCCTGGATAATTTCTGCCAGCTCAGCAGGGGTAAGAACACCAACTGAACACAACATATCGGCGTGGGCGCGCGACCCCGCGATATCTTCTGTCGCCATGCGCTGGTCGAACGTAACCGAGGCGGTAAAACGTTGCACAAAACTGTCCGTGGCCTCGCTGAAGCGTCCGCCCCAGAGTTTACTGGTGTCTTGCTTGTTGCTCATGCTGGTAGAAATCCTGCTGTTAGGTAAACTAGGCTGTAAGAGGCCAAGTATAACAGCTAACAGGCCAGGGGAGCGGATCAATGCAGCCTTCACAGGGGCGCAAAACACAGGGGCGGGCTGACCTGGTGACACATACGGTGTCAGGGGAGTTTTTTGTCCCGGATTTGTGCGGGCCGCGCCCGGTCTTTGTCATGGTAATGCTGGCCGAGTTGCTGGTACTGGTTCACGCGCTTGCCAGCAGTTCCCTGCCGCGCTTCGACTGGGACCTGTTGGCTATTGGCTCCCTGTTTGTGCAGTGGGTGGTTCTGCTAAGCGCTGCGTTGCTGTGCCTGTCCCGCAATATTTTCAGCCGCATGAGCCTGTTCCTCGCGGCCACAGGCTGTCTTATTATCATTGTGCTGGTTACGGCATTCAGCAGTTACATGGCCCAGCTACTCTATCCGCAGTTTTCCCCGACTTTTCCCGGCAATCTTCCCGGCGCGGGCGG